>DYJK01000026.1 GCA_020723165.1 Melioribacter roseus
AAGATGGAAAACTCATTCTCAACCTAAAACATCCGAGCGGCGTTACATATTTAGATTTCGGTCCCGATGGAAATTACATTGCTTCCGCTGCTTATGATTCAAAAGTCAGACTTTGGAAATTACCGGAAGGAACATTAGTAAAAGAGTTTGCCGGTCACAAAGGCACCGTTTGGTCGGTCTGTTTTAGCCCGGATGGAAAAACCGTTGCAAGCAGCGGAGATGATACATCAATAAAATTATGGGATATCGAAAGCGGTGAGTTGAAAAATACTTTGTCCGGTCACACGCTCACAGTTTGGGATATAAAGTTCAATACCGATAATAAAATATTGGCAAGCAGTAGTTTTGATAATACAATTAAGATATGGAATATCCCCGATGGGAAATTATTACGTACACTTGCTGGGCACTCTGAAGCCGTTGTTGCTTTAGCATTCAGTCATAATGGGAAAAAATTAGCAAGTACAAGCGATGACCAGGCAATTAAGATATGGAATACCGGTGATTGGAGTTTAATGCATACATTGGAAGTTCCCGAACATATCCAGGCGGCTGACTTCTCGCCGGATGACAAGTTATTACTGACCGGTGGAAGGGATAAACCAACTATAGGAGAATTCTTACAAAACTTTTTAGGTGACTCTGAACTTAACAAGGGAGTTTCAATGCGTCTCTGGAATGTTGAATCCGGTAAACTTCTCCAAACATTTTCACAACATTCAAATGATGTAAATGATGTAGCATTTTGTGGCGATGGTAAATGGATAGCAGCCGGAAGTTCCGATAAGACTGTTTCTCTATGGCAATTAAAAAGGTAATCCAGATTCCCAACAGCAAAGTAACTCAGATTTCCAATCTGAGTTTATAAAAGAGCAGATTAAAAATCTGCTCTACTATTAAACTTATTTATTCATTGACAAAATGAATTGCTTATTTAATTTTATCCCAACTTCTTAAGGCGTATCCTTTGATATCGCAAATTGCGATTTCATGTGAAAGCTTTAACAGAACTAAACTTCGCGTTCTCAACTTTTAATCTGTTTACTGAACAAATTGATTGACAAAGCTAAATCCCTTTACTAAATTTCTCATAAGAGTGATGGGTATTGCGTCCTTCCATTATATCAGAAGGATCAATTAAGTATTGCACTGTTACAAGCGTAAGTTGCAAACCTTAATTTGACGATTGAAAATTATTATTAACCATATAAAACTCTACTACTATGTTAACAAAAAGTAAACTGCGACAACTCCTCGCCTCTCTAAAAGAATACCACAGACAGTACCTCAAAAAGTTTAATCCTGATCTAGATGAATCTGGGACGCGATTAATGGTTAACTCTTTTCTGACAGACGTGCTAGGATTTGCACCAATAGAAGAAGTTAAGACAGAATATATGATTCGAGGAACCTATGCCGACTATGTTGTTAAATTAAAACAAGTGCAATATTTCTTAGTTGAAGTCAAAGCGCTTGGTATTGAACTTTCTGAAAAACATCTACGACAAGCGGTTAATTATGGGGCCAACGAAGGCATTGAATGGGTTTTGTTAACCAATGGTAAACGTTTTGACTTTTATAAGATTCTTTTTAAAAAACCAATAGAGGAAAGAAAAGTATTTTCTATAGACTTGGGCGACCAGTCAAAACTAAAAGAGCACCTAGAAAAAATCCAATTTTTACACAGACTTTCAGTTGCAGCCAAAGGACTTGATTTGCTATGGAATAAATGCATTGCATTAGATCCAACAACCATTGCCGGGCTGCTTCACAACAAACCTATTCTCAATTTTATCAAACGTGCTTTAAAAAAGAAATACAAACATAAGTTTACTGATGAAGAAATTGGAGGTTCTCTCAATAGAATTATTTACGAGGCTATTCAGATTGAAAACGTAAAGCAAACGACCATTAGAAAAAGAAAAGATAAAAGAAAAGACATAAACAAAAACCCGATTGAAAAACAACCAGAGAAGATTATTATACCCCTAACTCTTGAGAGATAGCCCGGTTCGTGGGATGGCTGATACAAAAGAAAATAAATTAGGATTTTTAAACTTACTTGTTCTTGTATTATCCATTTATGTTTTAGCTGTATTACTAGTTGATACGCTATTCGAACTACCAACCGAAATTTCGCGGCTTTTATATTATACTGATAACATAATTTGTGCAGTCTTTCTCTACGACTTTTGTATTCGTTTTTACAGAGCGGAAAGTAAATGGAAGTTTATTCGCTGGGGTTGGATCGACCTTCTTTCTAGCATACCAGCAATAGATTATTTGAGGGTGGGACGAACGTTTCGTTTAATTCGTTTACTGAGACTACTAAGAGCATTTCGTTCTACAAAACTTCTGATAAATTACATTTTCCGTAACCGTGCACAAGGTGCATTTTCAACCGCTTCTATCATTGCTATTCTTCTTATTATTTTTTCATCAATTGCAATTTTACAAGTGGAAGACGATCCCAGCAGTAACATAAAAACTGCTGAAGATGCAATATGGTGGGCATATGTAACTATTACTACGGTTGGCTATGGAGACAAATATCCAATAACAACAGAGGGGCGAATAATTGCTGGCATTTTAATGACTGCGGGTGTTGGACTTTTTGGAACATTTACTGCATTTGTTGCATCTTGGTTTGTTTCAAATAAAAAAGAATAAAAGTACATGGACTTAACAGAAAACTACCTCCTGGGTAGTATATACAGATAAATAAACTCTTTCTTAGCTGCTCTAATCATATGTTACAAATAAAATGATTCCGTTAAGGCAATACATTGAGTGCTGATTTATTATGTAACCCAGATTCCCAATCTGAGTTTATAATAGAGCAGATTAAAAATCTGCTCTATTACTTTTATCATGACTAATTTAAATACCTTCTCATTTTTTTCTTTTCGCTCAGCCTTCTCTTTACTTCAATTCTTTTTTGATTTGACGCTGCCGTTGGATTTGTTCCAATTCTACGTTTGACCTTCTGAGAAGATTTATCAATTAACACAATTAATCTTGCAATAGCATCCTGGCGATTTTTCTCTTGAGTCCTAAATCGGTTGGCCTCAATAACCAGTACTCCCTCCTTAGTTACCCTTCTTCCGCCGATAGCCATTAATTTTGATTTCATATAATCGGTAAGTGATACCGAAGCTGTAATATCAAACCGCAATTGAACTGCTGTTGAAACCTTATTTACATTCTGTCCGCCCGGTCCCGAAGAACGAACAAACTTGAATGTTAACTCACTCTGCTTAATTGTAATATTTTTATTAATCCTAATCATAATTCCAATTGTAACTGCAGATTTTCAATCTGCTGTATTTTAAAGAGACGATTAAATAAACATGCTCTACCGTTTTTTTACCCATGCACTCTACTTCTTTTGTTTGAAGAATTGCGGCATAGATCGGAGCAGCAATATTCATTTTTAATTTTACATTCTTCGCAAGTGACAAGCAATTTATCGCAATCTTGATTGTGACAATTTATATAATATGAAGTTGGTTTTCCGCAGTAATAACATTTACCAATATGTTTTATTTCCTCCTTCGTGTTAGGGGTAACAATTCTTCTTTCATCAAACACAAATACAGATCCCTCCCAGTATTTATCGGGATGCTGTGTTATGTAATTCCAGATACCGCCGTTCATTTGGTAAACATCCTTGAAACCTTTTTGCACTAGATATGCAGATGCCTTTTCGCATCTTATTCCACCGGTGCAGTATGTTACAATTGTTTTATCTTTATAGGGTTCAAGTTCTTCAGTAACTTTAGGCCAGTCGCGGAAAGTATCCATTTGTGGAGTAATTGCATTTTTAAACTTACCAATGTCGCTTTCATAATCATTACGCGTATCAATAATTACAAAATCTTTCCCGGTTTCATAAAAACTATTTAGTTCTTCAGGTTTCAACCGTCTTGCTGTTTTAGAAAGATCAACTTCACCAAAACATGCATTGACAATTTCATTTTTAACGCGCACGTGAATTTTTTTAAAAGCATGTTCGTTGTGCTGATCCTCTTTAAACCAGGTATCGGCAAATTCCGGGTACCTTTGTATTTCGTTTTTATATTTCAAAATATTCACCACTGTACCGGAAACAGTAGCGTTAATACCTTCGTATGAAATCCATACTCTGCCGAGGATATCATTCTCAGAGCAAAATTTCAGGTGTTCCTTTCGAAAAACCTCCGGGTCGGCAAACTGTACATATTTATAAAATAGAAGTACTCTGTAATTCATAAATCTTCATAATTTTGTTTATCAAAGATAAGAAATCCTATTTTATACGGAAAATTCTCTCTACTAATTAATAAAGGGGTTTCTTCTGCCTACCTATTCTCTGACATCGTTCTTATATTTCGAACCGGATAATAAAATGTTGGAAAGATGACCGAACCGCAAATATCCATAGGAATACTCAGCAGCAGCGAAATAAGATTCGAACTCTACGGTGAATTTACAAGCACGGGTTTGAAGAATAAACTGAGCGGAAGATATAATGCCAAACTTGATGAGGGTATAATAAAAATTTACCAGGATTCCACATTGGTGATGGGTTCAGACGAAATAAACTTTACGCCGAATGATTTTGAAATTGAATCATTCCTTCTACGTGATGTAATAATCGGTAAAAATTTTCATTGGGAAAAGAAAGAGAACCAAAGATTTCGCGGCAGTTTAAAATTTATACGCGAAGAAGGTAAAATAACCGCTGTTAATATCATCTCTTTAGAAGAATATTTAACCAGTGTTATTTCGTCGGAGATGAGTCCAAACAGTTCTACTGAACTGTTAAAAGCACATGCAATCGTTTCAAGAGGATGGTTACTTTCCCAACTTGAAAAGATCAGGCCCAAAACAAAAACGGTTTCAAACAACGAAATCAAAAGTGAAAACGAATTGATCCGCTGGTACGACCATGAAGATCATACTAATTATGATTTCTGTGCAGATGATCACTGCCAGCGTTATCAAGGGGTTACTAAAATTATCAGCGACAGTGCAAACAACGCTGTTAGATCCACAGAAGGGTTGGTATTGATTTATGATAATAAAATTTGCGACACACGTTATTCAAAATGCTGCGGCGGAATTACCGAGTCATTTGAAAATGTTTGGGAACCGGTTAGACACAGCTATCTCTCGCAAATTGTTGATTATAAATTTGAGCTCGATGGTATCGATTACGATTTAACAAAAGAGAACAATGCCGGGCGATGGATAAAATCGAATCCGCATGCTTACTGCAACACCGATGATCCGAGAATCCTTTCACAAATACTTGTTGATTTTGACCAATCAACACAAAACTTTTTCCGGTGGCAGACAGAATTTACCCAGGAAGAATTATCCGCAATAATTAAATCAAAAAGCGGAATTGATTTTGGAGAGATAAAAGATCTTATCCCGGTAGAGAGAGGTTATTCGGGAAGAATAAAAAAATTAAAAATCATCGGGACAAAAAAGGAAC
This sequence comes from Melioribacter roseus, assembly GCA_020723165.1. Taxonomy (GTDB): domain Bacteria; phylum Bacteroidota; class Ignavibacteria; order Ignavibacteriales; family Melioribacteraceae; genus DYJK01. The sequence continues at coordinate 5,483 of DYJK01000026.1, forward strand.
TGGTAATCGGTAAAGAACTTGAGATAAGAAGAACTCTTTCCAAATCACATTTGTATAGCTCGTGCTTCATTGTGAAAAAAGAAAACTTTGTAAATAATATTCCACAGAAAATCATTCTACAAGGCGCCGGGTGGGGACACGGAGTCGGGCTTTGCCAGATAGGTGCGGCTGTTATGGGTGAAATCGGTTACGGATTTGACGAGATACTGGTTCATTACTTCAAGGGCGCACAAATTCAAAAAATCTATTGATGAAAATTCTTATTACATGTTTATCAAGAAGCTGGGGCGGCATGGAAATGTATACCTTGCTCACAGCCGTTCAGCTTAGAAAACGAAACTATAATGTAGAGATTCTCTGCTATCCCCGATCATGTTTTCACAAAGAAGCAGAGAACGAAAATTTTAGAATCATTATATCGGCTTTCAAAAATTATTTTCACCCGGTTGAAGTAATTTCTTTTGCCAAACAAATCAAAAGAAATAATTATGATATAATTCATTCAGGCGGCTCGCAAGATCTCTGGCTGGTTGTACCGGCATTAAAAATCTCCGGCATCAAAATACCTTTAATTTTATCTAAACATGTCGGCTCATTCATAAAGAAGAAAGATATTTTTCATAGATCGATTTACAGACGTGTCACTTATGCTTTAGCTATTAGTAACGTAATCAAAAAGAACTTAGTTGATACCACACCATTACGTGAAGAAAAAATCTTGCTTCTTCATAACGGGATTGATACTAAAAAATTCGACCCGGGAAAAGTTGACAGATCAAAAGTTAGAAATGAATTCAACATTACAGAAAATGAATTACTGATTGGAATGATGGCGCGGTTCAGTTCCGGCAAAGGTCACGAGGAATTTCTACAAGCGGCTCATCACTTACTAGCCAAGCACAATAATATTCGTTTTATGATTGTCGGTGAACCGAGCATAGGCGAAGATAATTATGCCGCCGAGATAAAAACCCTTGTGACAAATCTTGGAATAATTGATAAAATTATTTTTACCGGATTCCGTAAAGACACTCCAAATATTTTGGCTGCGCTCGATATTTTTGTTTTTCCGTCTCATGCAGAAGCATTCGGATTGGCACTTGTCGAAGCGATGAGCATGGGTAAACCTTCCGTATGTTCAAATTCAGATGGTGTTCTCGATATTGCAGTTGACGGAGTTACTTCTTATCTATTTCAAAAACAGAACTGGCAATCTCTCGCGGATAAATTAGAACTTTTGATAAGCTCACCTGAAAAAAGATATGAGTTTGGAAGTGCGGCAAGAAATCGAGCGAAAGAAATGTTTGATATTGAAATTTTTACAGATAAGCTAATTAATATTTACAAACAAGCAAAAAACAAATGACATTTTTAAACCCGGCAGTTTTATTTGGTCTATTAGCGGCGTCGATCCCGATTGTTCTGCATTTTTTAAATTTAAGAAAGCTGAAAAAAATAAATTTTAGCACTCTCACATTTTTAAAGGAATTGCAAAAAACAAAAATCCGGAGAATCAAACTCAAACAGTGGCTGCTGCTCCTCTTGCGTGTATTAATTATCGCTTCCCTCGTATTGGCATTTGCAAGACCAACAGTAAAATCGTTTCCGTTTACTTCAGGTAAAGCAAAAACTTCCGCAGTATTTATGATCGATAACACCTTCAGCATGTCGGTAATAGGTGATTACGGCACGTATTTAAATCAGTCAAAACAGATTGCTGGAAATTTACTTACTAAATTTGATGACGGGGATGAAATTGCCGTGCTTCCCTTTTCCGCCGGTTACAATATTACCCCATCTCTAAAAACTAACCTTGGAGCGGTCAAAAACGAAATTGATGAAATCCAGGTAACCCAAAGCAGTCCAACTTTAAATGAAACGCTTATAAAAGCCGGGAACCTTTTATACAACTCCAAAAATTTTAACAAAGAGATTTACATTTTTACGGATCTTCAAAAAAGTAGATTGTATAACTCAATTAACGAATTATCGGATCTATATAATTTGTTCGGCGAAAACATCCGCGTTTTCATAATCTCACATAAAGACAAATCAATTCAAAACCTGGGGATCGATCAATTAAAACTTAACAATCAAATTATCGAAAAAAATAAAACCATAAGTTTCACTTCCGGGATTACTAATTACTCCAGCATCCCGATCAACAATAGTGTTGCATCATTATTCATTAGCGGTAGAAGAAGTGCACAGCAAAATGTAAGTCTCTTGCCCGGTGAAACACGGGAATTTGATTTCGAAACAACCTTGGCGGATACCGGTTTAGTAGATGTTTATGTGGAACTTGAGGATGATGATATTCTTGATGACAATAAACGATTTACATGTTTATACTTGCCGGATCACTATTCGGTATTGATTGTCAACGATGTTAAAGAAGATTCGAAATTTATTAAGCTCGCTATTGGTAACCAGTCACAAACGATTCAATTAACCGAAATTTCATCTTCCTTACTTTCATCACAAGATTTATCCAGATACGATGCATTAATTCTCTTTGTACCCGAAAACATTTTACAAAGTGATAAACTAACCAACTTTGTTTCTTCCGGCGGCGGTCTAATTTTACTACCCGGCTCTAAAACAACATTAAGCAGTTATCAAAATATTTCCAATATGCTTGGAATAAATCCGCCGGTTTCAATTATCGGCAAATCCGGTTCGACTGAATTATCAATTCAATTTGACAAAGCAGACTTGAATCATCCGATACTGGCAGATTTATTCGAAGGAAATTCAAAACCCGGGATTGATTCACCGGATATTTATTATTACTTCCGTACTTTCCCAGGAAGCAACGGAAGAAGTATAATTTCTTTATATGATCAATCGGGTTTTTTAAGCGAGTACAAATTAGGATCCGGCAGAATTTTAAATTTCAGTTCTGCGCCCTTACTTGGCTGGAATAATTTCCCGGTAAAAGCTTTATTCGCTCCGCTTATGTACAAATCATTAATGTATGTCTCGTCCAAATCAAAAGACGAAAAAGAAATTACTGCCGGCAATACAATACTTGCGGACATCAATGGGTTAACGAGCGGCAACATTAAAATTGTTGCGCCGGGTAATAGAACCGAATTTGTAGATTCCGATACACTATACAATAAAAATTATTTTGAATATAAGAACACCGGCAATACTGGTATTTACAAATTTTATTCGGGTACCAAACCGTTGGATTATATCCCGGTTAACCATGATATGAACGAATCTAACTTAGAAAAATTAAGCGAGCCGGAACTGGATGATTATTTCGGTAAGATTAACTTTAAAGGCAGTATCACATATACCGGGCCGGGAGATGATTTACAAAAGATTATCTATGAATCGAGATACGGTTCCGAACTCTGGAAATTATTTATTATTGCAGCACTTGTTTTAGCTTTAATTGAGATGTTCATAGCACGGAATTCAAAAAAGGATATTGTTGAAATAACTAAATAAATTTTAACTACAGTATGAAACCCACAATTATCGAATTACAAAACAGACCGAAGGAGCGTGCAATTTTAATTGCTCTGTCTTCCGGCGACATTTCTAAAAATCAAGTTGAAGAACACCTTGACGAACTTGAATTACTAACCGACACTGCCGGTGCCGAAACAGTTTTTAAAATCATGCAAGATAAATATAGACCCGACCCGGCGTTTTTTATCGGGAAAGGGAAAGCAGAAGAAGTCGCCCAGTTAATAGAATTGAACGATATCCAGCTTGTTATCTTTGATGACGATCTAAACCCAACACAAACACGTAACCTTGAAAAACAATTTGAACGGAAAGTTTTAGATAGAAGCGGATTAATTCTTGATATCTTTGCATCACACGCCCAGACACGCGAAGCTAAAACACAAGTAGAGCTAGCCCAATTACAATACATGCTGCCGCGGTTAACACGCGCGTGGACGCACCTTTCAAAACAATATGGCGGTATCGGTACTAAAGGACCCGGCGAAACACAAATAGAAACAGACCGCAGACTAATTAGAACACGTATTAGTAAGCTGAAAGAAAACTTAAAAAAAATTGAAGCGCAGCAGAATACTAAGAGTTCATCAAGAAAAGAATTTTTAACCGCCACACTTGTCGGTTACACAAACGCCGGCAAATCAACTCTGTTAAATCGTTTAACAAATGCCGGTGTTCTTGCCGAGGATAAATTATTTGCAACACTCGATTCTACAACGCGGGCTCTTGAACTTGAAAAGAACAAAAAAATACTGCTCAGCGATACTGTTGGATTTATCCGCAAACTACCCCACAATTTGGTAGCTTCGTTCAAAACAACGTTGAACGTCGTTCGGGATGCAGATATTATTATTCACGTTATTGATACCGCACACGATTTCTTTGAAGATCATATCAAAGTTGTTGAAGATACGTTGCATGAACTTGAGTGCAGTAAGAAAATTCAGATTAAGGTTTTTAATAAAATTGATATACTCGACAACAAGCAAAAAATGGAATTTATCTCGGATCATTATCCCGGTTCAATATTTATCTCCGCAGAAAGAGGAATAGGAATTAATAAATTAAAAGAAATGATATTAGACATTTATGAAAAAAACTTTGTGATACTTACAGTTAAAGTCAAACAGAGTGATTCAAAGATAATTTCCAAAATTTACGAGCTGGCAGAGGTTACAAATATTGAATATGAAGAAGAGACAGTGGTTATTAAATACCGCGCTAGCGCTGTGAATCATAACCAGATATTAAAAATGTTGAGTGTCGGACGATAAAAAATATCTTAATTAGATAAAAGTTGAATTAGAATGGATTGTACTTTTTAGAACGGATGCGCTTCGAAGATCAATCACTCACTAATATCTCTATCCGGTTGTTTTTCTTCCTACCATCGTAATTATCATTGTCAGCTATTGGATTTTCTTCACCGTAACCGGCGGAAGTCATTTTCGGCGACAAATAAATTGATTCTTGCTTTAAGTAATCGACTATTGTTTCAGCCCTCGATGTTGAGATTTCTATATTTGTTCGCTGGGCACCAACATCATCCGTATAAGCAGAAATTTGATATTGCGAACCTTCAAGATCTTCCAGTGCAACTTTAAGCTGGTTTAACACACTCATAGATTGATCATTTAACCGCCAGCCGGCCGGTCTGAAATTAATATTATAAACGCGGATCAATATATTATCGCCTTCTTCAAAGACTTCCATATCAATTTCCGTAAATCGATCTAGATCTATTTTATTAGAAAGTAATCGTGAGGGTTGGTGTACCGGCGCTTTTTCAGAAGGTTCGGTTTTAACATATTCTGTTCTTTGTGATTGTTCCGGTTTATTGAGCGTTTCCCAAATATTCCATTTTAGAAAAACTTCTTCCCATGTATTTTCCCCGTCTTCAACTGATTTGATAACATTGGTAATCCAATTAGCTTTCCGGGCTTCTGTTTTTGAATAATCAGCTAATGATGAAACTTCGGCTTCGGTATAGCTCTCTGATTCAATTAATTTTTCTGCCTGGTAATAGGATTTCAAAGCATTGTCAAAACAGATCGGTGAATAATTATCCGCATCATTTTCTTTAGCAAGTTCAATTTCTTGCCGCGGTATAAAGAGGAATCGTTCTTTAACAGCAATTTGTTTACACAGTTTATATTGGGGAATTGCCTCTTCAACATATTCTCTTGCAGCATCATATTCTTTATTTTCAAATTCGCTACCGGCTTGTTTAAGAATTTCCTCGGCTTCCAGCCATTCAACAGCAGCATAATTTTCCGCACCGGCGTTACGCGCTTCGTTTCTGGCAGTTAACAAGGGTGGGTATACTTTAGCAAAATCCTTGGCAATTGAGGCAGCTCTTTCAAAATAGACTGCCGCTTCAGCAACATTTTGATTAATAATACTTATCTCTTCACCGTTCGATAATCCTTCAAAAGCCGAAAAATAATATTCCAATCCATATGTGTAAGATTCCGGTGATAGTAGGTATGCCAATGTACTATCGGATTTTTGTATCGGCTTCCAATTAAAAATTAAATCCCTTGCTTTCTCAGAATATAATATTGCGCGCGAATAATCATTGATAATATTATTCGATAATGATGGCAGCACTTCGTAATTACGATCATCATATTCTGCAATGGCTTCCAGTAATCCTTCTTCCGCCGGTTCCCAGTAATACGGTGAAAATTTATCTGCGTTAATATTTAATGCGGCTTTTCTTGATGTTAAAATACTTTTAAAGAAATCGTTACTTTTATCAATCTCTTCATTCATTATTGTCATAAAAGTGATTGATCTTTCCAGTTCTTCCGTTATCGATGAATTACTTCCTCTGCTTTTTAGTATTTCAACTGCTCTGTTATAATGATCGATCGATTTGTCAAAATCTTCCGGTTTAAATATTTGAGCATTTCGATCCAAAGCATCGTTTAACGTGATACGCGTCTCTTCAAAAAGCTTATCGGTCCTTGTCTGCATATATATAGTAGAAGACAAAAGAAGCAAAGACAGAGTAATATTTCTTATGATCATCATTTCAGTGTTTAAGAGTATCTTGAATAAAAGTTTCAAATTTTTGCTTAAAGAGCAGCGTATCATTATCACCGCTTGTCGTTGCCTCAACACTCCGGTCAGATATATTAACAATCTCGTAAATAGAGACCATTATGTTATAACTGTTACTGTCCAATTCGGTTTTACTCGTTCCAATTCCAAGTTTGAATTTATCAATTATGTTAGTTCCCTTAATTGTAAAATTTGCAGTTGAATCATAGAATGTATAATCGGTCGAATCGGGATGAAGATAATATACTTTCGCATAAACGATGCGTTCTTCATCCTCCTCCACATCAACATCAAAATTCAATTCCCTGAACTGCGTGTATTGATCGCCATCAACATCAAGAGGATTAGACCACCAGACACTTGAAAATTTATAATGGTAGCTGTCCTCTTCATCCGATTCAAATTCAATATCATTGAGTAAAGGGTCTTCGGGATCCTTAAACGCTACCAGCGCACCGATATCAGATCTGTAAACTTCAACCCTAAAATCATATTGATCATAGGTCAATTTTAGTTCCGGCAAACCAAAAACATATTTTAATGTATCAACCAGTTCGCCTTTTACATCATACTCATTAACTGCCTGGAACAGTTTGTATGTCTCATCCGCAGATTTTTTATAAAATATTTTTATATATACTTTCTTGTTAAAAGTCTGGGTACTGTAAACATTTATATTCATTGTGGCATAGCGCCAATATGTGTTCCCATCCCGGTCATAACTATTAGACCACCAAAAATTTACAAAGCAAGAATTATCATTACCAGATTCTTCAAACTTATTCGCAAACAGTTCTGTTGATAGACTGTCGGTTTGCGCTTCCAGCCGGTCCTTGTTCACTTCGTAAAGTTCAATTGAAAAATCATATTGATCTCTTTGTAATTCTTTGTTTGGTGCGCCAATTGAATAAAAAAGTTTGTTCTCAAAATCGCCGCCGGTCACCTCAATTTCCGGCGAGATTCCATAAAGAGAAAATGTTGAAGCATCTTGAGGTTTATAATAGATACGGGCTTGAACGTTTCTTGTTACTTCCTCTTGAAGATAAACACTAAAATTTAATCTCTTAAATTGTGCATAACCGTCCAGGTTTCCATCAATCTTATCCGACCAATACACATTATCGATAGAATATGTGTAGTCTATGTCTTCTTCGGTACTGCAAGAAAGAGTTGCAAGAATAAGAATTATTATTGTCAATATTTTTTTATAAACCACGTTTTTCCTCTAAATATTTTCTGATAGCATCTTTAACTGCTGCACTGGTATCCGTAGGTTCAAATCTATTTTCTAATGGAACTTGTTCAATCGGAATTTCATTGTAAGTCATAGTTTGTATGAAATCATCGCTATGGATAGACGATCTTGTATAGTTGAGACATACATCAAATCCTAAATCGCCAACACCAATTGAGAAGCAAACTCTAAAATTACCGTTTGAAGAAATCTCAACAGAAGCCCTTATTGTAAATCCGGCGCATATCTCAAGAACTTCAAGATCAACGCATGCTTCGCCGTGCAGCTTTATTTTCCCCGTAAATGTAAAAGTTCCGTCAACATGTTTTAAGGAAACTTCTGCGGATAATTCATAATCCAAAGAAAGTGGACCTTTGCTTGCACTCAAACCGTTTCGTGCGTAACCGGTCAGTTCAAAATTTCCGTTACGTTCAGCATAGCCCTTCACACCCACTCTGCTCAAACCAGCAACAACAGCCTCTCCGGAAAAATGGAGTGAGCTCGATGTTACTTCAAGTGCTGTATGCCCCATGTCTATTTCGTGACCAAGGATCTTAAGAGTTGTTTGTGATTTAAATCCCAATTCCCATTCGGAAAGCTCTGTACCAATTGTTCCATAGAAAGTTTCTTTCTGTTCAACCGGAACAAGGTAATCTAAGAAATCCCAATCTTGCCCGATAACTTCATAAAGGAAATCACTCGGTGAAGATGGCGGCATTTCACGTTCGCCAACAAATTTTAATTGCGTAGTACCGGATTGCTCATAACCCAAATACAAACTTGCAGTTCCCAATACAATTTCAACATTCAGCCAATCGAGCGCTTCATGGTCTAATGTTACTTTACCGTTTAGCCCCATCTGAAAATCGGCATTCCTTCCGCCAAAGAAACTATCATAATTCGAACTCGATGAACCGAGAGCAAGAACAGCTTCGCCGCTGAATGCTAAAGGATACTTCCCAAGAGGCACAGTCCCTGAAATATAAAAATGACCTTTGAATTTTGGTATTGTGTAGCTTGTAACAATCGGTTCGAATGGAATAAATCCTTGGGCGGAGACAGCGATTCCCACATCGGAAATGTCACCTAGCTTGGTACCGGTAAAATCGCAAGATGTAAAGTAGTAAGGATCGAGCGGATCTATAGCAATTTTTTTGATGTTTTGAAATTTAGAACTCGTAATTCTTGCAGAATACGGTTCATCATTTTCATAATAAAAATAGTATCGATCGGGATCTACAGGCCATCCAAATGGACCGGCTTCAAATTCACTTCCTTTCTTAAATACAAGCGAAGCGAAAGGCATTCCTTCCATATTTAATTTTTTCAGTAGTCCCTCACGCGGCAGTTCTGCAACACCCATTCCGCTTATATCGGAATAAAAATTTCCTGATGCATCTTTCTTTAGATCAAATGTTCCGTTAGTTAACCTAATATCCCCGTACTTTGAATTTTCAATGTAAACACTGCCTTGAATACGATACCCGAAATCAGTTTCAACTAGACTACTTTTGTTCGCTTTAAGAGCGAGTGCGTTATTACCGGATCCTAATAAAAATGTTTCGTGGTCGGGGTCTAATCTCTGAACTACAAAAGGATCAGCCGGTTCAACAAAATTTTCTTTTGTGCACTGCATCAAAAAAAGTATTGCAATGGAAATGCCTATAATGGATAGATAATGTTTAGATTTTTCATTCATCTTGTTCTTTTATCTCAAGTTTCTAATCATAAAGCAAATTTATAACCTACAATAACATCTAAATGATTTGAGCCGGGATATAATGTATTGAAGCTGCGGAATTCACCTTCGACCGGTTTGTGCCCGAACTCTGCTTCTTTTGATCCAAAGAAAATGTATTGTGCTTCGATATAAAAATTGCTGAAGCTATATATTAATCCGCCGCCGGCAGCATAACCCGGCCCGGAAGCTTTCTCTAACCGGAAATAACTGTTATCTGTACCGTATTTAATATTTTGAAAATTAGAAGACCAATAGTTTCCGCCGGCTAAAGCATAAATTTCCAAATTGTCGTTGAACAAGCTGAGAATTCGATATACTATATGAAAATATATTTGATGAGTTTTAAGATAGTTTGTTGTTAAACGCGATTCGGAATAATTGTATCCTAACCTAAAACCAAAATTCCAGTTTGTATTACTATACTCTAAATAACCTCCTAACGGGTTGAAATAATTCTTCAGATTCTTTTCATACGGCAAATGGTAAGCTCCGTACGAAATTCCAACTGCTAAATAAGGAAAACTTCCGCCGGTAGTTAATTCGAAATAATTTATAAATCCATTATACGGGTAAACACATTTCCTCCATATGCCGGGGAAATTTTGTTGATCCTTTACCACTAAAATTTTTTCACCTTCCTTTAGTAACCCAACAGTAGGTGAGGCGTTATCCATCTCTTCTTTAACAAAAGCATATTGAATTGAACAATAGATTATCTCCCATTCCCATCTTGAATATTCATTTTCAACAATTGGATAATTAAATTTCTCATCGAGCTCCTCTTTTTCGGAAGGGGTGATAAGAAATTTTTCATCAATAAATCCATTTAGTGGATATACAATTTTTTTCCATCCGAATTTTGCCCATTCCTCGTCAACAATTAAAACTTTATCGCGGTAGTAAACAAATCCTACGGTATCGGCATCTTCATTTGTGTTTTTAAGAACCGGTACCTTCCCGTCTTTTGCATACAAAACATTCGCAGTCCATTCGCGATCATCGGTTGTAAAAAAACCAATAGGTAACAATTCTATAGTGAATAGAAAGTAAAGAAGAAATGATAAATATGCAGTCAATTTATATTGGTGTTCCATCACTTACATTAATAACTCGATGTAATAGAACCATTAAGGAATTCACTTTGAAATTAATAATTTCCTAACTGAATGAAAAGAATTTTTAACACATCCCACTTAATTATTAAGACTCGATATGCTTTTATTTTAACGAAAGATTGTTAAAACTGTTAACTGGGAGCGAATATTTTAATTGGAATTCTCTTTTTTTGTATTCGATTGATCTTGTTTTTTCCCGGTATAAATACTCTCTTTACCAAGACGTTCTCTTTTATCAATCCATTTATCAAATTTGAATATTAGCCAACCGAATAATGCCAACCCGGTTAAAAGTAAAATTGTTACAAGAACAAAAACAATGGTGTAAAGACTCATAAAAAATCCATTTTTTAAATTAGACGCATAAAAGCTAATATAATTCTATGAAATTTTTCAATGCTTATTCTTAAGTTTCGTAACCAAATTTTTAACATTAGAGGTTTATCATGCCTATTATTCTTGATGGTTCCAATTTAACAGTAGAAAAATTAGTAGCAATTGCACGTTACAAAGAAAAAGTTGAATTACATCCCGATGCGCTTGAAAGAATTAAAATCTGCCGCACAATGTTAGAAGAAAAGATCAACGCACATGAAATTATGTATGGGGTCAATACCGGTATTGGTGAATTTTCCGAAGTCGTTTTGAACGATGACCAGGTAAAAGAGTTTCAAAAATATTTGATCTATAACCATGCTGCCGGTATTGGTGACCCGGCACCAATCGAATATGTACGCGGCGCTATTACCGGAAGAATAAATGTTCATGCTCATGGAATGAGCGGCTGCCGTCCAGAAATAACTTTAACTCTTATTGAAATGCTGAATAAAGAAGTAACACCGGTCGTATGCCAGAAAGGATCTGTTGGCGCATGCGGAGACCTTGCACCGATGAGCCAGATAGCATTGCTAATGATGGGAGAAGGCGAGGCATTTTACAAAGGAGAAAAACTTCCCGGTAAAGTTGCATTTGAAAAAGCCGGGATTAAAATACCGGGTTTACAAGCTCGCGATGGACTTGCAACAATCAACGGATCAAATTTGCTTACCGCGATGAGTGCAATACATCTATATGATATCAACCGCTGGCTCAAACAATCCGAGATTGCTTGTGCTATGACACTCGAAGCATTACTTGCCAATTTGAAACCTTATGATTCAAGATTGCATGAAGTTCGCGGATTTAGTGGTGCAATTCGCAGCGCAAAATCTATTATGAAAAATATTATGGGGAGTGATCTTCAAACCGGCAAGATTAAAACAAAAGTGCAAGATGCATATTCGATGCGATCTTCTCCGCAAGTAATCGGTGCTGCACATGATGCAGTTCGTTGGGCAAAAGAGCAAGTTGAGATTGAGTTGAACGGTGTTGGTGATAACCCCATTTTCTTACCGCAGCATAGATTAACATTGACCGGTGCAAATTTCCAGGGCACTCCGGTGAGTTTGCCGATGGATATGGTCGGCGCTGCTGTTACAATGATTAGTGTTTTATCCGAACGTAGATTGAATAGACTATTGAATCCAGCATTAAGTGTAGGACTCCCGGAGTTTCTAACAAAAGGTGCCGGAATGTTTTCAGGATTAATGCTTAGCCAGTACACAGCAGATTCATTAATTGTCGAACAAAGAATTTTATCGACACCGGCATCGATTCAATCAATTCCGGCGGCGGCAGATCAAGAAGATTTTGTTTCAATGGGAATGAACACAGCAATAAAGAATGCTCAAATATTAGATAATGCTTATGGCGTTTTGGGAATTGAATTTATTGCCGCTACACAAGCACTCGATTTCAGAAATTTCCAAAACGGAAAAGGCGTTACAAAGGCACGCGAAGTTGTACGCAGACATGTAGCACATCTCGATGTTGATCGTCCACTTTATCCCGATCACACAAAAATGAAAGAAGTGGTAAAGAGTTGTGAGATTTTGGAGGAAGTAGAAAAAGAAATCGGCTCACTTGAATTGACTCTGCCATCCTGAGGTTTACATTGAGCTTATCAAAACATTTTTCCGAAGAAGAATCTTCATACACAATAGGTAGGAGATTCTTCTTCGCTTCGCTCATCAGAATTTAAGTTGTCTCAAAATTGCGGATTTTCTTAAATAAAATTTCTATTTTCAATTGTGAATAATGGATATCCGTTTTCTTATATAAAATTGTTTTCTGTCCCATCTTTTTTAGAAGTCGATTGTGAACTTCTCTCTCTATTTTAATTGTTTTTATAAATAAAACAACCGTGAGGTTAAAATGAAAATTAAGAGCACAGTCTTTTTCGCTGCCTTAGTAATATTATTTTTCATCGCTTCAAATAATTACTCCCCGGTTTACTCGCAAGATTTAAGTTCGTTACAAATAGATTTCGGCGAAATCCCTTCGGCAACTATGCCGCTCGATATAGCATTGAAGCACCGCTTCAAAATAAAAAACAACGGAACGACAAATTTAATTTTTGATTTGCAAGCGAGAGTAATCGATACAAACCAGGAAGCGGTTACTTTTCCGCAGCCGCCGGTTTTGTATCTCGCACCGGCTGAAGAAATCGAGATCGCTTGCATACTCGATGCGGCAACCGGTAATTTAGGTATACTCCCAGTTGGGCAACACACGAGAAGTGTTAAATACAAATTCATCAATCATAATAATAGTGCAGACTCTGTTTCCGCAACTGCGACTTATTCAATTACGGTGATCGACAAAAACAACATTTCCGGTTCTTATTCCGTTAGCGGAAAAGTTGTTGATGAAAATGGCAACCCGGTCCCGAATGTTCAGATTAATCTCGATACCGGTGCGGATTTTAGTCTGCCCAACGGAACAAACAACAATGGCGAGTTCAATTATTCCGTTCCGTACAACACAAAATGGATGATCAAAGCAAGCAAGGAAGGTTACAACGATGCATACCAGTTTGTAGATTTGAATCAAGCCGGGCAATATCAGATTGTGTTGACGCGTGCAAAATTTTACAGCGTAAATTTTCAAACCAAAGCTTCGGTTGATTTTGATTTCGGATTTTGGCAAGGTGCGGTTTCGGATGATGAAAGTAAAATTCTTCTTACGCAAGGAATGGAAATTTGGTACAACGATAATCTACGTACCGAGAGTAAATTATTTCTTTACAACTCTGGCGGCACAAAAATTTGGGAACACCCGATGGGATACGAATCGTGGGGAATTTCAATCAGCCGCGACGGTAATTATGCCGCTTACGCGCAGAAGCATATCACTCAGCCGAAAATTGTTTTGCTCGAAACTTCTTCTCCAACAGTATTGTGGGAAAAAGATTTTGATATTCAAAATTTTCCGACCGGCTCCTTTTTCATCGGGCACAACAGCAATGAAATAAGAATCTCGAACACAAATAAGTATGTTGCTCTTGGCAGCGGCGAAGGTGATTTTTATCTTCTCGATTTACCGACCGGAAATTTATTGTGGACTAAATTCACTGCCGGACAAGTTAGAAATGTTAGATTTTCCAGTGATGATAATTACGTTTACGTCGGAAGCGACCCGTGGCTTTACAAAGTTAACACCGCCAATGGATCTGTAGTTTGGAAATCTTACATTTACTCGTGGCCCCTCCATTACGGATTGCGTTTATCGCCCGATGAAAGTTTGATCGCATCGATGGTAAAAAGCGGCGAGATAACCGTTATCAACACAAGCGACGGTTCAAAAGTTTGGGATTTCGATCCCGGCGTGATTGGGCAGTGGCTTGAATTTTCTCGCGACGGCAAACAAATTGCCGCTTCTGCATTTGGCGGCGTTTGGGTTTTTGACATTGCAACCGGCGAACCTTCATGGAGAGTTAAAGGCACAAAAGCCGGGTACTTTTCAAAAGATAACAACTACCTACTTTTGTTCAACGAACTTTACACAAAAGAAGGAACAAGAATTTACATGTTGCCGCAAAATCAAGGCGGACAGTTTGCATTCATAAATGAAAACAACACAAACGCTGTGTTGGCAACCGGGCAAATGTATTCACCCGGCGTAGGATTGGTATTTTACGAAGGAACTGTTACAGATGTTGAACAAGAAAATTTACTGCCGCAATCTTTTTCGCTGGAACAGAATTATCCGAATCCGTTTAATCCGTCAACAACGATTGAGTATTTTATTCCGACCTCACCCTTGAATCCCTCTCCTTACCAAGGAGAGGGACATAGGGAAAAGTTAGTTACATTAAAAGTGTATGATATTCTAGGAAGTGAAGTTGCAACGCTCGTGAATGAAAAACAAACTCCGGGAAAATATTCTGTACAGTTTAACGTAGAGACAGTGCGCGCAACATCTCTACCAAGCGGAATTTCCGCCCAAGGCGGATACGCCTCTGGCGTATATTTCTACACTTTAACAGTTGGTTCATATCACTCGGCAAGAAAAATGGTTTTGCTGAAATGAAAAATAAGATGGTAGAGACGACTCGGCGAGTCGTCTCTACAACTTACTCACTCAACTCAAATTCTTTTTCTATCGAAATTTTCTTCTGCGAATAATCATCCGTTACATTGAAAATGATTTTGTATTTGCCCGGCAGATATGTTGAATCGAGTTCTGCTTGCATTTCGATGGGCAGATCGGCGAATCTCTCTTTTGATTTTTCGTCGATCAATCCTTCACCGATTCCTTCGAGAAGTTTTCCTTCAGGTGTTTTTAAATCAACCATGTAAGAGAGTTTTACCGAGTAAATTTCATTATTCTCATTCTGCACAAAACCTTTAACACGGCACGTTGCGTTTAATTCCCATCCGGGACTTATCGAATATGCAAATGCCTCCGCGGAAAAGAGTTCGAGTTTTTCTTCATTGCTTGAACAAGCTGAGAAAAAAACTACAATTAAAAAAAGGGTCGAATAGATTCGACCCTTGTAAGAGTTTTGATTTACAAATTTCATATCAATTATTCTTTTTAAAATCTTCCATGAATGCAGTCAAATCTTCGACACCTTTTTTGGGGAAGGCGTTGTAGATTGATGCACGGATTCCGCCGACGGATCTGTGTCCTTTCAATCCATCAAATCCTTTCTTCTTCGCTTCATCAATAAATTTCTTTTCGAGTTCCTCGTTCGGCAAACGATAAGTTATGTTCATCAACGAACGGTCTTCTGCAACAATGGTGCCTTTGTAGTAACCGCCGCTTGTATCGATAGCATCGTACAAAATTTTTGCTTTGTCCATGTTACGTTTGTACATCTCATCGAGTCCGCCCATGTTTAACAACCACTTGAATACCAATCCGGCAATGTAAATACCGAATGTTGTCGGTGTGTTGTACATCGAATCGTTCTCCGCGTGGATTTTATAATTCATATATGTGTGAAGTGAATCGGAGCTTCTTTCCAAAAGATCTTTTTTAATAATTACAACGGTAACACCAGCCGGACCAATATTTTTTTGCGCGCCGGCGTAAACCAAACCGTATTTGTTGATATCAATTTTTTTGTGGAGGAAATCCGAAGAAGCATCGCACACAAGCGGAACATTTCCAACTTCGGGTTCATTGCGCCATTCCGTTCCGTAAATTGTATTGTTGGATGTGAAGTGAACGTACGATGTATCGGGATCGAGTTTTAATTCCGACTGTTTCGGAATGCGTACAAAACTTTCGCTTTCTGTGGTAGCCGCAATATTTACAGCGCCGACTCTCTTTGCTTCTTTAACAGATTTCTTTGCCCACGAACCGGTAACAATATAATCTGCTTTATTTTTCGGCGGCATCAAGTTAAGCGGAACCATTGAGAATTGCAGTGTAGCACCGCCTTGCAAAAATAACACTGCATAGTTATCTCCGATGCTCAACAATTTGCGCAAGTCAGCTTCTGCATCTTTAATTATACCGTCAAAAATTTTTCCGCGGTGACTCATTTCCATTACGCTCATTCCGCTTCCTTTGTAAGAATACAAATCTTTCTGTGCTTCAAGCAGAACTTCTTCTGGTAATATCGCCGGACCAGCACTTAAATTATAAATTCGTTTTTCCATTTTTCCTTTTCTCCGTTTATTTTTTTTTAATTCTGATCCCGACGCAGTCGGGAGAAGAATCTCCTACCATATCGTGCTAAAGATTTTTCTTCTAAGCTGTTACAAATAAATAATTTTTTCCTCGACATTGTTTTACAAAAACAACCGATCAATAAAATCTGACTTGTTTGTTGCAAGCTAACTCTTGTAAACTTTTTTCGTTTTACACATTTATGCTGCAATTGTTATCCGCCAAACTAAATCTCTTACTCACTCGAGTAGGAGATTCTTCGTCGTCCCGATTTCATCGGGACTCCTCAGAATTAAATGGTATGCACCAGCAACCCGTCCCGCAGTTTTGGTTCAAACCATGTTGATTTCGGCGGCATAATTTCTCCGGCATCGGAAATGTTTATGAGATCATCGAGCGTTACCGGATACATCGAAAATGCAACAGCCGCTTTTCCGCCGTCAACTAATTTTACCAGTTCATCTGTGCCGCGTATTCCGCCGATGAAATCAATTCTGTTGTCTGTACGCGGATCTTCGATGCCAAGTACGGGGTGCAGTAAATAATTCTGCAGAATACTTACATCAAGATTTTCACCAACTGTCGTTCCCGGTTTAACATTTCCGTTCGGTTTGATCAGGTACCATTTTTTATCAATGTACATCGCAAAAGTTTTGCTTGAAGAAGGTTTCGAAGAAGATGTTTCTTCAACTGTAAAGTTGCTTTTTATTTTTTCCATGAATTTATCTTTATCGTTTCCGTGCAGATCATGCACAACGCGGTTGTACGGCATAATTCTTAACTGATCAGCCGGGAAAAGTACTGCGAGAAAATAATTATATTCTTCGGTGCCGGTATGATTTGAGTTGAGTTCCTTTTTGACTTTCTGCGCACGGCTTGCACTTGCCGCTCGGTGATGACCATCAGCGATGTAAAGATTTTTTACTTTCGCGATCTCGTCAACAACCGCATTGGCGGCTTCCACCGGCATTACCCAAACTTGATGTTTAATTCCATCAACCGCGGTAAAATCATAAACGGGAGAATTTTTCTTCATTGTTTCGTTTACAATTTTATCGACTTCGTGAACTCCTTTATAAGTTAAGAATACGGGACCGGTTTGTGCTTCGGTTGTAACAATATGATTTGTTCTGTCGTCTTCTTTTACTTTGCGCGTCTTCTCATGTTTTTTTATAACGTCGTTGTTATAATCTTCAACTGAAAAAGTTGCGGCAATTCCGGTTTGAGAATGAATGCCCATTGTAAGTTTATAAATATAAAGCTTCGGTTCATTTTCTTGAATCAGCGGAGCTTCTTCTTTCAATCTTTCGAAATTAGATTTTGCTTTCTGATAAACTTCCGAAGAATATGTATTGACATCATGTTTCAATTCAATTTCCGAACGCGTGACTCGAAGAAAACTGAGCGGATTACCTTTTGCAAGTTCTGCCGCTTCTTCTTTGTTCACAACATCGTAAGGAACGCTTGCAACAAGATGAGCTACTTTTCCATGTGGTCTAACTGCTCTAAAGGGTCGTATTACAGCCATTTATTCTCCGGAAAATTGAAAAATTGTGTTGGGAAAATTACTACTTAAAGGTAAGATAGTAAAATTAATCAACGCCGGATTTTCATTACCGGCAGATAAAATTTTAATCTAAAATTCTTGTCCGAAGGAATCCTTCGGACGTCCCGATTCTTCAACCCAGATCAGAATCGAGACAAGAAATTAGAAAATCACTGTATCATGTCAATCATAACACCGATTTCATCAACCATTTCATCTGTATTTCCACCAAACCCAACGCTTTTGAACCTGATTTTACCGTTTTTATCTATAATAAATTTCGTTGGAATTCCGGACACTTTATAGCTTGTGATAACTTCGTTTTTCTCATCCAACAAAACATGAAATGGATAACTATTCTTCGTAATAAAATCCGATGCGTTCTGTTTTTTATTTTCAACATTTTCCCATGTATTTACAAATAAAAATTTCGCCTTGCCGAACTGTTCATATTGTTCGACAGCTTTTTTCATACCAGGGAAAGATGAAATACATGGGCCGCACCAGGTTGCCCAAAAATCTACTATTACTGTTTTGCCATTGAAATCCGCAAGCGAAACATTTTTCCCTTCAAGATCAACAAGTGAAAATTGAGGCGCCGGTTCATCCATAATTTC
This sequence comes from Melioribacter roseus, assembly GCA_020723165.1. GTDB lineage: Bacteria > Bacteroidota > Ignavibacteria > Ignavibacteriales > Melioribacteraceae > DYJK01. The sequence goes on from DYJK01000026.1 coordinate 24,285, forward strand.
TTTTTTTAATTTTTCAATCAACTTTTCTTTGGCTGCTTCTTCAAATTTAGAATAGTAGGAATCAAACCCGTTCTCACTGCCGTTATTTTTAACGAATGTTTCTTTTAACATTTCTTTCATTTTAGAGGTAGACGCCCCTTTAGAAATAAATTTTTCCAATTCGGTTTGTGCTTTTTTATAATCACCAGTATCCATCAAAGCTGCAACATAATTTTGATTCATCTCCGGATCTTCATATTTGCTCATTTCAACTGCTTCTTGAAGTGCGGAAAGGGTTTCGGAATTTTTTCCCAGCTTTTTCAAAATCATTCCATATGTATCGAGTATCATTCCCAGCGAACCTCTGCGAACATCCTCCCATTCTTTTGTAGCCATATAATTTGGTTTGGGTTGAGCCGGATTTTTAATTTCATTACGTGCCAGTTCAATTCCTTTTTTTGCTAGCACCGCTGCCGATTCAAGATCAAAATCTTTTTCATACATCGACCAAGCTAATGTGTTATACGAATTTGCTTTTGCATCTGTCAATTTCTTTTCTAAGAATTCTTTCGCTTCTACAAATTTTCCGTTTTGGTTTAATACTCTAAAAATATCGTAGTTGAAATTCGATAAATATTTTCCATTTGGATAAGATGCAGAATATTCATCTGCGAGTTTTATTTTCTGATCCAATTCTTTTACGCCTCTAAAGCCAAGGTACTTTTGCAACTGGGTATAACTTCCGTTTGGATATTTCTCATTTATAATTGCTTTCAACTTGGTCGATCCTTCCGCATCCTTTAATCTATCAGACCAGCTTATCAATATGCTTAAAAAATCTTCGGATGTATCACCTGAATTTTCCAATGATGCCAGGTCGGATAAAACAATGTCTCTCCCTTTTTCCTTTTCGTTACTTAGCACAGAACTGAAATAAAAATTTATGTAGTCTTTCTTCAGTGAAGGGTTAAGAGCAAATTCTTGTTTAAAAAGCTCATATGCCTTTTCTTGATCGTTATCAATTTCAAAAATTCCGAACCAGGAGGCATAACCGACACCCAAACCAGCATAAGTGCCCGGTATAGGTTTTCCATCTTTATAAAGATGAATAACATAAGTTTGTTTCTGGTTGATATCCTTATCCGTACCATTCGAAAAGATAATCGAAATTCCTAAAGTCGAATCCGAAGGTGTAAAGCTGCCTACCCAGCTGCCTCCCGATTTTTTCATTGGGAATTCTTCTGCATTATACAAATTCTTACCGTATTCATAAACAAACATCGATACAGCTTCCGAACCGTTCAGAACTGTACCATCTGGATTATATGTAATGGCTATTTCCGATTTTACTCCCGGATTTTCCGGCTTATAAGAGAAAGTTTTTTCTGCTGCGCCGGTTATTTCAAAAAGAAAAAATGTCACAAGTAAAATTAAACTGAAATACTTAATGCGGTTCATAAAAATCCCCAATCTGGTTTTAGAATTAAGACTAAAATATAAATAGCGGCGAGTAAAGACAATCCAATTAAACGTGTTTTACATTTTACTTACAGCCAAACCTAATTTTTTTAACAACTCTCCAAGTAATTTTTGTTCATCAAGCGTTAATACGTTAAATAGTTTAGTAATATGTTCCGCATGTTCGGTAAAAATATTATTAAACAACTCTTGTCCCTTTTCGGTAAGCTGAACATTAATTGTACGCCGGTCTTCCTTACTGTGAATCCTTTCGAGTAATCCAAGCTTCTCGATATTATCAAGAACCAAAGTCATATTGCCGCCGGTAACCAGCATTTTATTACAAATTTCTCCAACTTTCAAAGGTCCTAAATGTCCGAGTAATTCGATTACTGCAAATTGAGGCTGTGTTAATCCAAATTTTCTTATATTTTCTACAGAGCGCTTATTGACTGATGAAAATGCCCTGGCAAGTTTTACCCATGTAGTTAATGCAAGATCTGTTTTCTTTCCGTACTTTTTAGTTGTTTTCATATCTATTCCTAATTGAAGTAATACTAACTTAAATTAATATTGTTTATCACACTTGTCAAGGAGCTATTTGTAATTTAAATTTGTTTTGAGTAGAATATAATAGAAAGTTAAAGAAAGGTTTAGCAAGTGTCCCAAACAGATATAAAATACTTTACAGTACGAGAAGCAAACAAAACTTTACCCTTAGTAAAGAAGATTGTGAAAGATATATTAGATTCAGCTTATCAAGTCAAAATTATCGCTGAATCATTTGATGGAAAGATAGAAGAGAATAAAGAAATCAACCAATATCTATCTAATATAGAATATTATATGAAAGAACTTGAAGAGATAGGATGTTCTTATAAAGATTGGAATTACGAAATCGGACTTGTAGATTTCCCGGCTGTTATTGATAGTGAAGAAGTTCTTTTGTGCTGGCGCAGTGACGAAGAAAAAATAATTTATTATCACGGAATAAACGACGGTTACGCCGGAAGAAAACCGATACCGGAAGAGCTATTATAAAAGCGCGGTTATTTAACCACGCCTTCTATTCTATAATATTAACCCGCTTTTGATTCTTCAATTCTGTATGAATGTGTAATCTCAACCGACTTTTGAAGCATAGCAGTTACACTGCAATATGTTTTTTGTGATAGTTCTATTGCCCTTTCAACTGCTTCTACCGGAATATCCGTTCCATGAAAAACAAATTCAATATGAATTTTTGTATAGACTTGCGGATGTGTCTCTTGCATTTCGGCAGAGAGGTTCATTTCAAAACTATCAAAATTGATTTTTTTCTTTTTTAGAATTACCGCGACATCACTTCCGGTACAGCCGGCAAGTGCGAGCAGTATCAATTCTTTAGGACGCGTTCCGGCATTACTTCCGCCAAATTCTTCGGGCCCATCCATTGTTACCCAATGATTAGAATCGGCTTTTCCAATAAATGTTACACCTTTAATGTGCTTAACTACTGCTTTTTTCGCTGCCATTTATACAACTCTATAATTAGTTTAAAATATTTATTTTGTTAGATGCAAATAAGTAAAAAAAGATTTTGCAAAAACTTTCAATTGTATCCATCATTCCCCAATATCTTCATTCCAAAGGGAAGGATTTGCTGCTATAAAATCGTTCATCAACTTAATACACTCGCGATCATCCATAACAACAAGTTCAACGCCACGCGATCTCAAGTAGTCTTCAGGTCCCTTGAACGTTTTATTTTCACCAATAACAATTTTAGGAATTTTATATAACAGTGCCGTACCGCTGCACATATCACAAGGTGATAACGTAGAATACAGAACCGCTTTTTGATAATCTTTTGAAGTCAATCTCCCGGCATTTTCAAAGCAATCCATTTCAGCATGAAGAATAGAACTCCCTTTTTGTACGCGCCGGTTGTGCCCTCTTCCAACAATCTTTCCATCAATCACCAGCACGGAACCGATTGGAATTCCACCCTCACTTAATCCTTTTTTTGCTTCATCAATTGCTGCTTCCATAAATTGATCTGCCATAAAATCTCCATTATTGTTTTATTAATTGATAATGCTTTAAAACAAGATCGCAATAAAATAATTTGAATTAACTAAATAAAATTTCCTTCTAATATTAAACGTTCTTAGATTAGGAATAAATCTTAAAAAAATATGAATAAACCACAAAGCAAACATATAGATATTATCGGTTTCCCGATGGATTTAGGCGCTGACCGGCGCGGTGTTGATATGGGACCTACAGCATTACGAATTGCCGGTATCGAGCAAAAACTTGAATCCCTCGGTTACAACGTTTTAGATCTTGGCGATGTTTTTATACGCAACCAGGAAATACAAAAGGTTAAAGACACAAAGTTGAAATACCTTGATGAGATTGTAAAAACCACAGATAAACTTGCTAATATCGTGGAAAAATCTTTGGGCTCTAGCCATTTTCCGCTTTGTATTGGCGGAGATCACTCTATGGCAATCGGAACTGTCTCGGGCGTAGCAGCACATTGCAAAAAAGAGAAACAAGAACTCGGACTAATTTGGATCGATGCCCACGCAGATATAAATACTGATAAAACTACCCCATCGGGAAATATACACGGCATGAGTGTGGCGGCATTACTTGGTTTAGGCACACAATCGCTTACACATCTTTACGGTTTCTCACCAAAAGTGAAACCTGAAAATGTTGCTATGATTGCAATAAGAAGTCTCGACCCCGGAGAAATAGAATTAATTAAAAGACTCAATTTGAAAGTTTATACGATGACGGAAATCGATAGGAAAGGAATTGGATTTATAATTAACAAAGTATTAAAAGATTTAAAATCCCGTGTTCAACACATTCATGTTAGTTTTGATGCCGATTCATTAGATCCGGCAATTGCCCAAGGTGTCGGCACTCCAGTTAATGGCGGATTGAACTACCGCGAAGCTCACTTATTGATGGAATCAATTGCAGAATGCGGTTGTATGTCTTCTTTAGAAGTTGCTGAGATTAATCCTATACTCGATAATAAAAATAAGAGTGCTGAACTTACAGCGGAGTTGATTGCATCAAGTATGGGGCAAAGGATTTTATAATCCTTAATTATTGTTTAAATGAGAATAATAACGGTTTGAATTCTAATACAAAGTAGTATTTCAATACAATGGATGAGAATAATTTTCCCGATATCTTTAACGAACCAGATAACAAATACCCGGAAGAACAAGGCAAAAGAATCTTCGGGCGTTCCCAACACAATGTTTTAATTGCCGGTGTTTGTGCCGGGATAGCAAGGTATACTAAAACTGATCCGGCAGTAATCCGTATCCTTGCAATGCTCACTTTGCTATTCGGGGGTTGGAGTGTTGCTGCTTATTTAATTTTTGCAGCTCTAACACCTATTGATAAATATGAAGATAAACCTTCGGAAGAAGATTATCATAAACAGCGGAAGATTAATTACAAAACTGTGTTGAGCGGCTCAATGATTTTATCAGGCATCTATTTTGGATTCCGTTCCATCGGATATTTCTCTTCGGATAGATTGTTTGTGCTTCCAAATTCATACATAATTCCTATTGTTTCTTTTATTATCGGTGTATTGCTGCTATACGACAAATATCATACTAAAATCTTTAGTGTTAATTACAAAATTAATTTCTATCGTTCACGTAAAGACAGAAGACTACTTGGCATATGCGGAGGAATTGCGGAATATACCGGTACCGATTCTACCACAATACGAACCATTTTTTTTATAAGTACCCTATTAACCCTTGGTGTTTTTGCCGTTGCTTATTTAACCTTAGCTTTTTTCACACAACTTGAAACAACAACCGATGACATTAACTCATAAAAGAATATCCGGGGCAGCATTTATATTTTATGGCGTATGCTCTCTGATTAGTTATTACTCGATAATAAATATTTCCTCATACACAGTAACCGGCTTGGCTTTTATTTTGTTTGGGATTCCGTCTACATACCTCGCATTTAAAAATAACCGGCGAGATCTGCTTTTACTTTCAGCTCTTATTTTTATGATAGGAATTATTTTAGTAATTAAATCCAACTACGAAATAATTAACACACGCGGAATAGTTTTTACTTCGATTCTTTTTATTGGTGGAACACTTTTTTTTATTTTATTTATAGACAACGCCGGCGTAAAAGGATTTCTCTTTACTTCGCTAATTTTAATCATTGCGGGAATTATCCCGATAACTTTTTTAAAAGGGATCGGCATTCTTGATTATGCAAATAAAGCAGCCGACATAGCAGAGGATTTCTGGCCGGTTGCTTTAATAATATTAGGATTGAATGTCTTCCTGAATAGGAAAAAATGACTTGTCTAAATTTACTTTCCTAACGTACCTTGCAAATAAGTTTGAACCGACGGTGTTGGTGAACCGGTGTTCGATTCAATTGTCAGTTTTATCAAGTCAATTTGTTCTTTCGGCAAGAACGGAAACGAGGTAAGCCGTATATATTCACTTCCATTTGGGGAATAGACACCAAGCGAATAAGACTGTCCTCTGCTTACAACCCACAATTGCAAACCCTGGTTTGGTTGCAAAGATACTGTATTTCTAAATTGGATTAATCCTTCTTTCTGATCGAATGCAAGTAATAATCTTGCACTACCTTTATCCACCGGGCTAACCGCTGAAAGATTAGATACAACAACATCTTTATAATTGAAAAACTCTATCAATGAAATATGTACACTCATAAAATTATTAGCTGTTGCAAGTTCGCTTCGTAAAGAGGTAATATCATGCTTTAAATCTTCAACTTGTTTATTTAACTCATCAACAGATGTATATGTGTAATACCCTAAAATCGTAAAAAGTAAAATCACCAATATTATCGCAAGCCATCCCGGTAAACTGGAAGTTGATTTATCTTGCACCGGCGGAGTATAAACTTGCTGTGGCTGCTGTTGCGGTTGATTTGAGAAAAGTGATTGTGGTTGTTCATTAGCCATGGTTTTAACTCCGCTTTCTTTAGTATCACCCTTGATGAATGTTGAGGGTGGTTCATTAATAGAAGTCTTCTTCCAATTTTCTGCTATAGTAAAAGTTGAAGGCGACGCTGCCGGAGATTTAATAACTGTCTGCCGTGTTGCTGCCCCTTGAACAGCAGATTCCCCACCAAATGTTACGATAGTTTTTTTTCTCTCTTCCTGAATTCTAGATTTGATTTCTTCTTTCAACCCGATCAATTTTTTAGCAACATTATCTTTTATCGTTGGATCCGGAAGTTCGATATCTAAAATAATTGGAATCATCGATACTATATTTTGCAGTTCACCTAATTCATTTGCCGGTAAATCACCCCCGGCATTTAAATATTCTTTAAATTGAACGAAGTTGGCTTTATCAATACAGCCGGACGCAAAAGCAGATATTATTTCTCTTATCGAATCAGCCATTTCTTCATTCCTTTATCAAATAATCTCTTAAACTATGTAATGCTGTCATCACCTTATTCCGCACCGTCTCAATAGGAACATTAAGTTTATCTGCAATCTCATCTATAGTATAACCCTCATAATATGCAAGATGCAGAACGTATTTTTGTGTATCGGTTAGTCTAGATAATGCTTTTTCAATTTTCGGTTTTAAACTCAATGCGGTTTTGAAATCCAAACTATCCATTCCCCCCAGGAAAGTAGGAATAATAAAATAATCTTCATAACCATCATCGTAAAATTGAGCCGTAGAAGATGCTGACCGGTCTCTGCGTAAAGTATCTACTGCTTTGTTGCGTGCAAGTGTTATAAGCCAGTTGTAAACATTACCTATATTGAAATCGAATTTATCTATCTTACGCCAGATTATTACAAATACTTCCAAAAGGATTTGCTCAGCGGTTCCTTGATCGGGTGCTATCTTTTTTATTACAGTATAGAGAAGAGGTGAATAGCGGTTATATAATTCTTCCAAAGCCCGTGAATCGAACTTGGAAATCTCTCGCATCAAATCTAAATCCGTAAGTTCTTTGTACTTACTCAAATTTTATCTATTCCTCTTTTTAGAACCAACCAAAAGTATCATTACTAACTGAAAATAACAAGAATTCTAAATCAGCATTGCTTCAAACAACACTATACAAAAAACCATCGTCTAATTTTTGTTATATTTGTTTCGTTAAAAAAAATGCAGATTTATGACTTCAAACGAAATAAGACAGCAATTCCTCGATTTTTTTAAAAGCAAAGAACACAGAATCGTTTCAAGCGCACCGGTTGTTCCGCATGGCGACCCAACATTGCTTTTTACGAATGCCGGCATGAATCAATTCAAAGATGTTTTTCTTGGAACCGGTTCGCGCGATTATAAACGCGCCGCAGACACACAAAAATGTATCCGTGTTTCGGGAAAACATAATGACCTCGAAGAAGTAGGGCACGATACTTACCACCACACCTTTTTTGAGATGCTCGGCAACTGGTCGTTCGGCGATCCCTCTTCAAAAGACGGAATCGGGACGGGCTATTATAAGAAAGAAGCCATCAAATGGGCGTGGGAATTATTGACCGAGGTTTGGAAACTTCCGAAAGAAAGATTATGGGCAACCGTTTATCGCACAGATGATGAAGCAATTAAATTTTGGGAAAGCGAAACCGACATTAAACGTGAACACATTTTACGATTTGATGAGAAAGATAATTTTTGGGAAATGGGCGAAACCGGTCCGTGCGGTCCGTGTTCTGAAATTCATATCAACTTGAGCGATGATTACGACAACCCGAAATATGTGAACGCCGGTGATCCGAAGTGCATCGAAATTTGGAATCTTGTTTTCATTCAATACAACCGCGATGAAAACGGAAAACTTCACGACCTTCCGGCAAAACATGTCGATACCGGAATGGGCTTCGAACGCGTTTGCGCTGTACTGCAAAAGAAAAAATCAAATTACGATACGGATGTTTTCACACCGATAATTAACGCGGTAGAAAAACTTTCCGACATAAAATACGATTACAAACTTTCGGCAGACGATAATTCATCGACCGGACAAACTAACGTTGCAATGCGTGTAATTGCAGATCACATCCGTACGCTTACATTTGCTATTGCAGACGGCGCAATGCCGGGCAACGAAGGACGCGGTTACGTTTTGCGTAGATTACTGCGCCGCGCCGCTCGTTACGGAAGAAAAATTAATTTGAAAGAGCCGTTCCTTTACAAACTTGTTTCCGTTGTTGTGGAAAATTTCTCGCAAGTTTTCCCGGAAATAAAATCGAATCAAGCACAGATTGAAAAAATTATTAAAGCAGAAGAAGAAAGTTTTAACGCAACACTTGACCGTGGAATTGAATTGTTTGATCAGCTTGTAAAAAAATTAAATGCACTGAATGAAAAAGTAATTTCCGGTGCGGATGTTTTTAAGCTTTACGATACTTACGGTTTCCCGGTTGATTTGACAGCAGTAATGGCGCGTGAACAAGGTTTTCCAATTGACGAAAAACTCTTCAACGAATTGATGAACAAACAAAAAGAAAAGTCACGCTCTTCCAAGAATACTGGGTTTGTTATGCTTGGTCGCCCTATAGACTGGATAGGGTTTGAATTGTGTACCCAAGATCTATATACAATATTTACCGGTTATGATGAATTATGCACAGAAACAGAAATTCATGGTATCAAAAGAGTAAATAAGCAAACTCATATTGTTCTTGAGAGAACCCCTTTTTACTATGAATCAGGCGGACAGGTTAGTGATACTGGCAAGATAATTGTAGGGAACAAATCTTTTAATGTAATTAGTATTTACAAAATTGATTCTAGAATAGTCCATGTTGTTGAAAACCCTTATGAGTATAAATTCGAATTACGCACATCCGTAATCGCTGAAGTAGAATTTACCAGGCGCTGGGACATAATGCGCAATCACTCAGCTACACATTTTCTGCACAAAGCGCTTCGAGAAATTCTCGGTACGCACGTTCAGCAGTCTGGTTCGTATGTCGGTCCCGACCGTCTTCGTTTTGATTTCACTCATTTCGAAAAAGTAAAAGAGAGCGAGCTCGATGCAATCGAATCGCTCGTGAACGAAAAACTGCGCGAGAATATTTCGTTAACACATCACCGCGATACTCCGTTTGACTCTGCAAAGAAAATGGGCGCGCTCATGTTCTTCGGCGATAAATACGGCGACAAAGTTAACGTGGTTCAGTTCGGCGATTTCACAATGGAATTTTGCGGCGGCACTCACGTAAAAAATTCTTCGCAGATCGGTCTGTTCAAAATTGTTTCGGAATCTTCAATCGCAAGTGGCGTACGAAGGATTGAAGCGGTTACCGGAGCCGGAGTAGAAAAATTTATCAAAGAACAAGAAGACAGAATTCAGAAGTCGGAAGTCAGAATTAATGAGTTGCAAGACGAGAAAAAGAAACTTGAGAAAGAACTTGCCGATTTGAAACTGAAAGAAAAACTCGGCGGAATCGATGTGATTGTTTCTTCTCCGCAAGAAGTGAACGGAATAAAAATTTTCAAAGGAAAAGTTTCGGCATCAAACATGGATGAATTGAAAGCGATGGGTGATGAACTCCGCGAAAAAATGAAGAGCGGTGTGGGCGTTTTAATTTCTGAAATAGAAGATAAAGTTGGAATTGTTGCGGTTGTTTCCGATGATTTGATCAAAGAGAAAAAAATTCTTGCCGGAAATATTGTTAAACAAGTCGCACAAATTGTAGGCGGAAGCGGCGGCGGTCGCCCTCATCTTGCAACTGCCGGCGGAAAAGATGTTTCAAAAATTGATGAAGCACTGGATTTTGTTGGAAATGCCATTTCCCTCTAAAAATGACCTATCCTTCCCCAAAGATCAAAAATACGGTTGCCTGACTGACCGAATTAACGTAAATTCAGTCAGTCAAAAAGCCGTATTTACATGATTATAGAAAGAATAATAGAAAATTCCCTTTTACAAAAACTACAACCAGGCAAAGTAGTCTTGCTTTTGGGTCCCCGAAGAGTTGGCAAAACATTTTTGTTAAACAAAATCATAACAAAATTTTCTGAGAAAAAAATATTTTGGAATGGGGAAGATCTTTCTGTTCATGACTTGTTAAAGAAAAGAAGCGTGCAAAACTATAAAAATATAATAGGTGATTCGGAAGTTATTTTTATTGATGAAGCGCAGAAAATACCCGAAATAGGACTAATCTTAAAATTAATTATCGATTCATTCCCAAACATAAAAATAGTTGCTACCGGTTCTTCTGCATTTGATATAAAAAATTCAACGGGCGAGCCTTTGACTGGTAGAAAGCGTGATTTGTTTTTGTTTCCACTTTCAGAAAAAGAACTTGTCGAATATGAGAAGATCGAACAAAGAGCTGACAATCTTAAAGAAAGATTGATATATGGCTCCATGCCTGAAATAATTTATGGGAAAAGCAAAAACGAAAAACAAGAGTATTTAAAAGAACTGATGAACTCGTATTTACTAAAGGATATTCTTGTTTATGAAAACGTCAAAAACTCTGCAAAAATTTTTGATCTACTTCGAATGATTGCTTTCCAAGTTGGCAACGAAGTTTCATTAAACGAATTGAGCAAAAAATTAGCTATCTCTAAAAATACTGTTGAAAGATATCTTGATCTGCTTGAAAAAGTATTTATCATATTTAGAGTTAGAGGATTCAGCAAAAATCTGAGAAAAGAAATTGTCAAAAGTTCTAAATGGTATTTTATCGATAATGGAATACGGAACGCAGTAATTTCTAACTTCAACTCGCTGAATTTTCGCGATGACGTCGGAGCCTTGTGGGAAAATTATATGATTAGCGAACGTATCAAATATCAATCTTACAACAGCATATTTTCCAACAACTATTTCTGGCGCACATATGATCAACAAGAAATAGATTTTATAGAAGAACGTGAAGGGAATCTCTTTGCTTATGAATTCAAATGGAAACCCCAGAATTTAAAAGTCCCTAAAGCATGGATAAAAGCATATCCTGAATCGCAATTCAAAATTATCTCTTCAGAAGATTATTTTGAATGGCTCACATAATTTTAATCACACCAAATCGTTTTAACTGCCGGCGGAAAAGATGTTTCAAAAATTGATGAAGCACTGGATTTTGTAGGGAAGGTAGTTATCCAATAAAAATAAATTTGTAAGGAACGCAAAATTTGCGTTCCCTACGTTTATTTCACGTTGGAAAAGTATGCCGCATAATATTTGCATATCTGTGACTGAAAGAAAAATCCTCTTCAATATTTTTTAGATGAACAGCGTACGTTCTGTCGTTGGTTTTTGTAATCCGCTCGATGTAATCCAGATTAATAATTGTTGCGCGGTGAATTCTAAGAAATAATTTTGCCGGCAGAACTTTAATCCAGTTTCTTAACGACTTCCTCACGATAATTTTACAATTATCTTTTGTAACAATTTTGCTGTACTCCTTCAGCGCCGTAACGCAGACAATATCCGTAAACTTTACGAGCTTCAACTTGTTTCCAATCTTAACAAGAATATGATCATT
>DYJK01000027.1 GCA_020723165.1 Melioribacter roseus
GAAGCTTGCTTTCATTAACCCACGGCTTAAGCCGTGGGTTAATGAATAAAAAAAACAAAATGAAACCGTTTCACTTGTCCGACATTATTTTGGCGGAACGGTTTACAAATTAATTCACATAACCGGTGGATCTTTTATAAAATTTTTACATTAATTAGTGGAACTATGCTATACTTATTTCATAATTTTTACCCCAACAATTTTATGCTGTGGGTAAAATGAAAAACCAAACAATCTTTTCACTAATCTTTACGGTGTTTATAATGACAACAAATGCTTTTGCTCAAAACATGGAGCGGAAAGACGTACCCGAAAAACTAAAGTGGGATAATACACTTCTTTATAAAAATATTAATGAGTGGCAAAAAAATAGAACCGCCATCGAACAGCAGATCGAGAAATTAAACTCATTCAAAGGGAAGATGTGCGATAGTGCGGAAAGTTTTTACTCGGCTTTGCGTCTTTACTTCGATATCTATAAAAATTATTACAAACTTTCCGATTATGCTTTCCGTAATGCCGATGAAGATATTCGCATCGGCGCAAACCAATCCGTGAACCAGCAAGCAACAACTTTGGGAACACACTTCGGCGAAGTATCATCTTTTATCAATCCTGAAATTCTTAAAGTAGGCGAAGAAAGAATTAAAAAATTCTTTGATGAGAAAAAAGAATTGAGCGAGTTTAAATTTTTCGTTAACGATATTCTCCGTTTGAAAGAACATACACTCACCGAAAGAGAAGAACAAATCTTAGCCGGCGCCGGTGCTATCTCTTCCACGATGAACGAAGTACATGCAATTTTTGATAACGCGGAAAAGCCGAATGCAAAAGTTAAACTTTCCACCGGCGAAGAAGTTGAACTGAGTTCTGCCGCATATTCAAAATACAGAGCCGTGCCGGACAGAGAAGACCGCGAAAAAGTAATGAGTGCGATGCTTGATAATTACAAAAAATTTCAGAACACATACGGTGCTAATCTTGCCGGTAAAGTCCGTGCAGATTATTTCTATGCAAAGAATAGAAATTATAAAACTGTGCTTGAGCAGTCGCTCAACGCAAATAAAATTCCCGTTACTGTTTATGAAAATTTAGTTGAACAGATACATAAAAATTTACCGACTATGCACCGCTTTCTAAAACTGAAAGCAAGAATGCTCGGTGTCGATCAACTTTATTATTACGATTTGTACGCGCCGATGGTAAAAGATGTCGAGTTCAAATACACTGTTGAAGAAGGACAAAAATTACTCCTTGATGTTTTCGAACCGATGGGTGATGAATACGTATCAACCGTAAAAAAATCTTTCGATGAAAGATGGATCGATTACGTTGCAACCGCCGGTAAAAGAAGCGGCGCCTATTCATCCGGTGCGGCGTACGATTATCATCCCTATATTTTGATGAATTGGACGGACGATTTTGAATCTGTTTCAACACTCGCGCACGAACTTGGGCACACAATGCACAGTTATTTCTCGAACAAACATCAGCCGTTTGTTGATGCGCAGTATGCAACTTTTGTTGCGGAGATCGCTTCGACTATCAACGAAAATCTCCTCAACAATTTCATGGTGAAAAACGTAAAGACCGATGATGAAAAACTTTATCTGCTCGGCGAATATTTGGATTTATTACGCGCAACAATTTTTAGACAAGTTTCTTTTGCAGAGTTTGAATGGGAGATTCATAAAAAAGTTGAAGCCGGCGAACCGCTGACCGGCGTAGACATGAGCAAAATTTATTACGGCATCGTTAAAAAATATTACGGACACGATGAAGGCGTTTGCATCGTGCCGGATTACGTTGCTTACGAGTGGGCATACATTCATCACTTTGTAAATTACACTTATTACGTTTATCAATATTCTACTTCGTTGATTTATGCGACGGCGCTTGCCGAAAAAATTGTGAAAGAAGGTCAGCCGGCAATTGATAAATATTATAGCATACTAAACGGCGGTTCTTCGGATTACCCGATTGAGCTTATTAAAAAAGCCGGACTCGATCCGCTCTCTTCCGAAGCGTTTGATTTAACAATTGCGAAGATGAACGGCGTGATGAATCAGATTGATGAGATTTTGAACAAGAAAAAATAAACACAGACCTTGAAGGTTGTAGAAACCTTCAAGGTCGCAACAAATTTTTTTTCGGGATTTGCCGGAGCTAAATTCGAAAACAAACAAAGATAGCTCCGGCTCTATTACTCGCAAGTAAAGTCTCAATTCAGATGGAGTTCGCGCAAAGCCATCCCGATTGCTGTCTCGATTGAATATCTCTGGTTGAGATAATCAACAACGAGATTCAAGAAAGATTTTTGATCTCTCTTCGGAATTAAAACCCCGTAAAATGCAGACGCTATTTCGAAAATTTTATTCATCGCTCAACAAAAAATCAAATATCTATCAATAGTTTTATAAATATCCATCCCTTTCGGCTGCGCCCTTCCCTTCGGGAAGGGACGGGCTTTAACTTATTATCGTAAAGTTTGATTAATTTTTGAGTGCCTAAAAAATAATTGTAAGGAATTTTATGCAGTTGAACGAAGTCCGCAATCTTTTTCCGCATCTTAAAACCGATCAAATTTATTTTAATCATGCCGCTTTGGGACCGTGGAGTACGTTAGCGCTAAACAGAATTAACGAATACGCCGCACAAAGAAGCGGAGAGAAAATCGAAAACTATCCCTACTTCTTGAAATGGAATCAAAGCGCAAAAGAGAAACTGGGTAAACTTATCGGCGCCTCAATTGATAGAATCGCATGGATTGATAATGTTTCCAACGCACTGAACATACTTGCAAACGGATTGGAATGGAAATCGGGCGATAGAATTATTTTGAATGATATCGAATTTCCTTCGAATGTTTATCCGTTCATGAATTTAAAGAAGCACGGAGTTGAAATTGATTTTGTGAAATCCCGCAATGGAATTGTTGATGTTGATGATATCGAAAAATTGATTACACCAAAAACAAAATTAGTTTCGATAAGTCTCGTGCAATTTCTTTCGGGTTACCGCGCCGATATCGATGCGATCAGTGAGCTCTGCAAAAAAAACGGAATAATTTTTTGTGTCGATGCAATTCAAGCGACCGGTGTTGTACAAATCGATGTGCAGAAATCCAATATAGATTTTCTGTGCGGCGGTTCGCAAAAGTGGCTCATGTCTTCGCAAGGTTTATCGTATCTATTTATTACCGAAGAACTGCAGAAACGCGTCGATCAAAAATATGTTGGCTGGACTTCCGTGAAAGATGCGTGGAATTTGTTGAGTTATGATTTAACGCCGAAGGAAACTGCCGACTGCTACCAAAACGGAACTATGAATGCACTCGGCGTTGCAATCTTTGATGCCGTGCTCGATCTTTTTATTGAGTTCGGAATGGAGAATGTTGAGCACAGAATTTTAGCGAACACAAATTACTTTGTTGAAAAACTGGAACAGATCGGCATCGAGCCGATTTTGAAAAATATTCATAAAAAAAACCGCGCCGCTATCGTTACTTTCAAACATGAAAAAGCAAAAATGGTTTTTGATGAATTGGAAAAGAGAAGAATCTACACCGCAGTGCGCGAAGGAATGGTGAGAATATCGCCTCACTTTTATAATACGATTGATGAAATTGATCGGGTTATTGAAGTTCTGAGCGCTTCACTGTGTTCAGCGTAGACTGCGTAAAGAACCTCTAAGTCAGTACGTTCGAGATGATTCTGTTTAAAAGTAATTTTTAATAAAGAATAGAACGCGGATAACCCGCCAACAAACGGCGGGCAAGCTCTGATTTAGCGGATGTACGCTGATTTTTATTTGAATAATTTTTGAAATGATTGATTTGCTTATTGAAGACCCAAATACTCCATGCGACTCAGTAAAAGTGCTGTGAAGCATCACTAACTCGATATGTAGGAGATACTTCGCCCCGATTTCATCGGGGCCCAGTATTTAAAAAAGTTACTCGTTCGGGTTGTAGGATAATTCTACTTTAATGTGGAAATCGGCACCGCTGAATAATGTGTATTTAACTTCGCCGATTGTGCATTTGTAATCTTCACCGACAAGCTCGCTTACAACTTTTGCAATTGCACTTTCCAATGCGCCGACACTCACGCCTTTCAGCTTGTTCTTCAATAATTTTTCAACGTCTATTGCTTTTTCTTGTTCAGCCATTTTATTCTCCTTTAAAATTTCTTTCGCACGATTTTAGACGATCTGTATTAACTTCAGTTCGTTGTAAAATTCAAATTGAAAATCGCTTAATTCCGTATAAAATTCAACAACTCATCCGTCTTTGCTTGCATAAGTTTTTCATCGTTTCTCGCTTCAACATTGAGGCGGATGAGCGGTTCTGTATTGCTCATCCTAACGTTGAACCGCCAATCGGGATATTCAACACTCACACCGTCGAGCTCGCTGATTATTCCGTCCGAATATTTTTCTTTTATTGCATTTATTTTGCCAGCCGGATCGGCAATTGTGGAATTGATTTCGCCCGAACACGGATATGCTTTCACCATTTCGCCGACAAGTTCGGAAAGTTTTGCATTTTGATCGGACATTAATTGAAGAATAAGCACAAAAGGAATCAGCCCGCTGTCGGAATAAAAATTATCACGGAAGTAATGGTGCGCAGACATTTCTCCGCCGTAGATTGCGTTTACTTCTCTCATTTTTTGTTTGATGAATGCGTGTCCGCTTTTTGAAAGGACTGCTTTGCCGTTTGCTTGTTCTACTTCTTCAATCGTATTCCATGTTAAGCGCGGATCGTGAATAATTTTTTCGCCCGGACTTGCTTTGAGAATTGATTTTGCAAGCAGTGCAACAATGTAATACCCTTCGATAAAATTTCCTTCTTCATCAAAAAAGAAACAACGGTCGTAATCGCCGTCCCACGCAACACCGAGATCTGCATTATGTTTTTTAATTGCATCTATTGTCGGCTGTCTGTTTTCAGGCAGCAACGGATTCGGAACACCGTTCGGAAAATTGGAATCCGGTTCGTGGAAAACTTTTATCAATTGTACCGGTAGAAATTTTTCAAGAACATCGAGTGCCGGTCCAACGCATCCGTTGCCGGCGTTAACAACAACTTTGAACGGTTTCATCTTATCTGCTTTGTAAAATTTTTGCAGACTATCGATGAACTCAACCATAATATCTTTACCGATAACTTTTCCTTTTTGAGCGGCAACTTCTCCGAGATCGTTTTGCAAAACCATCTTTTCGATTTCATTTAGCCCGGAATCGTAGCCCATCGGAACGGAACCTCTTTTTACAAATTTTAATCCGTTGTACTCCGGCGGATTGTGGCTTGCGGTAATCATCACGCCGCCGTCTGCATTCAAAAAAGGCGTGCCGAAATAAATCATTTCAGTTCCGCACAGACCGAGATCAAAAACATCTGAGCCGGCATCGGTCAATCCTTTCGATAATGATTCGGCTAATTCAGGTGATGATTTGCGGACATCGCGCCCGATTACTACTGATTTGCATCCTAAAAATTTTACAAGTGCTCTGCCGATTTTATAAGCAAGTTCTGCATTTAATTCGGATGGTACTTTCCCGCGTATATCGTACGCCTTAAAGGAAGAAATTTTATCCATACTTTTTTCCCGGATTTTTGTTCATTAATCCCGGCAAAGATAAGAATTTCGAAATAATTAATCGGGAGGTACTGTATTAATTTTTGCATAGACAGAAACATTTCCAACTGCTATATTGCAGATACTTTTCTAAGGGAGGTTGATATCGAATCCAGTTCTACTGTTACGCATAAAAATAATTTAAAGTTTGCCCAGTGCAGCAATTCTAGATGCCAGTCAGTATTTATTTATGACATTTCAAAGAAATTTGTTGATACAAACTTTTTATGCCCGGAATGCCATGATAAATTACATACCCATCACATAGTTCAATGTAGTTATTGCCAGTCAATAATTAATTTCATAAAGGTTGAAGAGGGGGAAGAACCGGTTGTGTTTTATGTAAACAAATGCCATCATTGTCACGGTTCTTTTGAAGATGAAAGAAGATTGCAGCCGTTTATTTATCCCGAACTTTTTATATGATATTTTGCAATTTCTATCGGGATAAAATTTGTACCTACTAAACTTGGTTATAAGTCCTACCTATTATATTTTTCCGATATAACTATCAAATTATTCATCAATAAGGTGAGTTATGAAAAAAATATTTTCGAATTACAGATTATTAGTTTTTGCGGTAATAATATTTTCGATCAGTGTCAGTGCACAAAGCAAATTTGATCCTGATACAGTAAAAGCCCAAAAATTTGATACCGGTAAGATGTGGTCTTTCGATTATCCGCCTACTGAATATTTTAATGAAACATACGGTTTTGAAGCAACACAAGAGTGGTTCGATGATGTTCGTTTATCGGCACTGCGTGTGCCAGGATGCACTTCTTCATTCCAATCTGAAGATGGGTTGATGATGACAAACTACCATTGCGCAGAAGGGTTGGTAAAGAAAGTACAAAAAGAAGGTGAAGATTTAGTTACCAACGGCTTCTTTGCTAAAACCCTTGCAGAAGAAAGAAAAATTCCTGATTACTATACCGAACAATTAGTATTCATCAAAGATGTTACCCAGGAAATCAAATCAGCTGTTGATACTGCTAAAACAAATGAAGCAAAAATCAAATTAAGAGAAGAAAAATCGAAACAACTGGTTGAGCAATACAATAAAGAAACCGGTCTTAGTTGCCAATTCATTTCTTTGTTCAACGGCGGTAAGTTTTCTATTTATGGTTATAAGAGATATGATGATGTTCGTTTAGTATTCGCCCCGGAATATCAAGCTGCTTTCTTTGGTGGCGATTATGATAATTTTACATATCCGCGTTACAATTTAGACTGTGCTTTCCTACGTGCTTATGAAAACGATAAACCGGTTAAAGCTGCAAATTATTTTAAATGGACAACAGACGGTATTAAACCCGGCGAGCCAATATTTACTGTTGGTAATCCCGGTTATACTCAAAGATTAAAAACTATTGCCTTCCTTGAATATACAAGAGACATTACTTATAAAAATCTTTCTTTTCAATACGATAACTTATTTAACGAATTAGAACGTCTTAAATCAGTTAATCCTTCTATGAAAGATAATTACGAAAAGATTAGAAGACGTATCGGCAATGCTCAAAAAGTTTATCATCAAGTTTATAAAGGTTTGACCGATCCATATCTTTTTGCTAGAAAGAAAGCTTTCCAAAAAGAGATTCAGGAAAAAGTATGGAATGACAGCGAATTGAAAGAACAGTATAGTTCTATCTGGGAAAATATTGAAAAAACTAGGGCCGAAATGAAAAAGGTTGGACCAAAATATGGGGCTTATACGTTGAATAATATTTTCAGTTCAAAATACTTTTTTATTGCCAAGAGTCTTGTTGAACTTGCCGGGCAGCTACAGAAACCGGAAGATCAGAGAGAATCAAAATTTAAAGCAGACAAATTAGATTCTACAATCAATGCGATATACCCGGCAGACTTTGATAAATATTTAGAAGATACAAAACTCTGGATACAAGCGGATTTAATAAGGATGAATCTTGGCGATGATGATCCTATTGTAAAGAAACTTTTTGGTGATAATAAAGGAAAAGAGGCAGCAGAGTTTATTTTAGGA
Organism: Melioribacter roseus; assembly: GCA_020723165.1. GTDB lineage: Bacteria > Bacteroidota > Ignavibacteria > Ignavibacteriales > Melioribacteraceae > DYJK01. The sequence continues at coordinate 7,651 of DYJK01000027.1, forward strand.
AATTCAGTTATAGATGATGTGGATGATATGATCGATCTTGCTAAAGAAGGTGCAGATGCAATTATGAATTCAGACGATCCGTTTATTTACTTCATAAAAGAAACGCAAGATAAAATACCCGGGTTTCAAAAACTTACAAAGGAAATAGCATCAACCGAACAAGTTTATGATGATATGCTTGGACAAGTAGTGTTTAAAATTTATGGAACATCAATTCCACCGGATGCGAACTTCACTTTAAGAATCAGCGATGGTGTTCTAAAAAGTTTTGATTACAACGGTACAATAGCCCCGACCGTTACAACTTTCCATGGAATGTATGACAGATATTATTCCTTCAATAAAGAATATCCATGGAATTTACCAGATAGATGGGAAGACCCGGACGTTCTTGATCTTAGCACCCCGTTCAATTTTACATCTACTAATGATATAGTTGGCGGAAATTCCGGCAGCCCGGTAATTAACAAAAATGCAGAAGTAGTTGGATTGGCATTTGATGGTAATATGGAAAGCATTTATGGTAATTTTATTTTTATGCCGCACAACAACAGATGTGTCTCTGTAGATGTACGCGGAATGATGGAAGCTTTTGAAGAAGTGTTCGATGCTGATCGGCTTGTTGAGGAATTGAAAGAAGGTAAGTTACCAAAGGAATAAAATCTATTTTATTATTATCTATTGAAAAGCCCGGGTTACCGGGCTTTTCTTTTTTGCAGAATTAACCGGAGCTCCATATTTTAGCGTTGCTGCTATACTAATAAAATAATGGGGGAAAATTCCTCGAGTCAATTAAATTTTATCCGGGGTAAAAAATGAAATTAAAACCAGTTTTATATTTCGTGACTTTGTCACTCTGTTTATTTGTAACCGGGATACGTTCACAATCCATTTATGAACCAACCGACCTATCAAAAATTAAATCTTCAATTGAAGAAATGGGAAAGATGTGGACGTTTGATGCCGTGCCGGTAGATCAATTCGAGAAACTTTACGGTTTCCGTCCAACGGAAGAATGGCTGGATGATGTAATGAAATCAGCCCTCCAATTTACAAACGGCTGCTCAGCAGCATTTGTTTCAGAAGATGGATTAATAATGACTAACCATCATTGCGGCAGAAATGTACTACCAGGTTTATCACCGGAAGGCGAAGATTATTTACAGGATGGCTATTATGCCGATTCATTTGAGAAAGAATTAAAAGTAAAAAATCTGTTTGTTGATCAGTTGATAATGATTGAAGACGTAACAAAGGAAGTGATAGATGCGATGAACAGCGGAACATCGGATGTAGAGAAGATTCAGAATAAGAACAAGAAAATTGAAGAACTGCAGAAAAAATATTCCGATGAAACCGGTTTGATGTGCCAGGTTGTTCAGTTATACAACGGCGGAAAATTTTCGATGTACGGATACAAACGTTATGATGATATCCGTTTGGTTATGTCGCCTGATTTCCAGATTGCCTCTACCGGGTGGGATTGGGATAACTTTACATATCCGCGCTACGAGCTGGATTTTATGTTCTTCCGTGCTTATGAAAATGACAAGCCGGTTCATACCGATAATTATTTTAAATTCAGCAAGAATGGTGCAGTTGAAGGCGAACCTATTTTCACTGTTGGCAGACCGGGAAGTACACTTAGACTTTTATCAGTTGCACAGTTAGAATATTTAAAAGAAAAAACATACAAATACTATCTGGCATTATTTAATGAAGTATATAAAGTTTATTTCGAATTGTTTGAAGCACACCCAGAGAGATATTCGGAACTATTAAACTCTGTTATGAGCTGGGGAAATGCTCGTAAATCATACGCCGGCCGGTTTATGGGATTGAATGATGAAATAGTGATGACAAAGAAAAAAGATTTCGAGAAAAATCTTCGCGCGCAAGTTGAATCTGATCCTGGGCTAAAACAGAAATACGGCCATGTTTGGGATGCGATCAAAACCAGTGTTGATGAATTAAAAAGTCTCACCGATGAAGAGATGGCATATAGCATACCAAATTTTTTCAAACCGGAATATTTTAAGATTGCTGAAAGAGTTATTAAATATGCCGAGCAAATGAAACTTACTGAAGATGAAAGAGAACCCGGCTATAAAAAGGATCAACTCGATTCTACAATTGCTTCAACTTTCCCGGGTAAGATAGATGTTGAACTCCAAAACAAATTGGTAAGGGCTCATATAAATTACGTAGTTGGAATTCTTGGCGGCGATCATAATCTCACAAAACGATTGTATGATGGAAAGAAAGATGAGGAAGCGGCATTGTTAGTTCTTGGAAAATCATCGTTGACCTCTAAAGAACAAATTGACCGGTTGTTAAAAAAATCACCTGATGAAATTTTAACAAGCGATGATCCTTTCATCTATTTTTTAAGGAACACACAAAAAAAATTGAATGAGATTCAAACAAAGACAAAAGAGATACGAAGCACGCTTGCAGTTTTAAATCAATTACTTGGAGAAGCAGCTTATAAGATCTACGGCAATCAAATTCCGCCGGATGCTACAAGTACATTAAGAATTTCGGACGGTGTAATAAAGGGCTATGAATACAATGGAACAATTGCGCCTGGCAAAACAACTTTCTTCGGTTTATATGATCGCTGGTATTCGTTTGGTAAGAAAGCATATCCGTGGGGATTGCATCCGCGATGGCAGCAAATTCCACAAGGACTGGATCTTTCTATACCGGTGGCGTTTGCTTCAACAAATGATATTGTTGGCGGTAACTCCGGCAGTTCTGTTATCAATAAAAATAAAGAAGTAATCGGATTAGTTCACGATGGCAATTTAGAAAGTCTTGCCGGCGATTTTATTTTTCTTGAATCGAACAACAGAACTGTAGCAACCGATTCCTGGGGTTTGATGGAATCACTTAAACATGTGTTCAAAACAGAACGACTTGTTAAAGAACTAGAAAACGGTAGGTTGTAGAATAATGTAGGACAGATTTCCAATCTGTCCTTAAAACTTTTTTCCGGCGGCAGATGTTATAAGATAAAATGGGAAAGGATTATGAATGCAGAATCAGCAAACACCGGAAACCGTTTCTCCGTGTAACGGAAAATGCGTGATGGATAGTAAAACAAATTTGTGTTCGGGATGTTTTAGAACTATTGAAGAAATTATTGGATGGATATCATTTTCTGATAAACAAAAGTTTGAAATATTAACAAGTGTAGCCGAGAGAAAACGGAAATTATTACACAGTAGGAATTAATTTGAGCCGCAAATTAGAGAAAGGTTTTATTCAACTTTATACTGGAAACGGAAAAGGAAAAACAACAGCCGCAATTGGGCAAGCTGTTAGAGCAGCCGGATATGGATTGAAAACTTACATAGTTCAATTCATGAAAGAATATCCTTATAATGAGTTGAACAGCTTGAAAAATTTATCAGATTGGATAACCATTGAACAAGTGTGCAAAGACGATTTTGTTTTCAGAAAGGAAAAACCACCGCAAGAAGAAATTGATAAAGCTGACAATGCGTTGATAAAAGCCAAAGATAAAATGTGCAGCGGCAGTTATGATATAATAATACTTGATGAGGTCTTCGTTTCAATATATTTCGGATTATTAAAAACAGATACTATACTTGAATTTATCAACGGCAAACCGGAAAATGCTGAATTAATTTTAACCGGCAGATATGCACCTCAAGAAATAATCGACCAAGCCGATTTAGTAACCGAGATGAAAGAAATTAAACATTATTACACGAAAGGAGTTTTAGCAAGAAGAGGCATAGAATCATGAATCCATTATTGATTGACCTTGATGGTGTGCTGAGGATTAATAACCGTCCGGCGCCTAACGTAAAAGAATTTCTGGATTTTATTACGGATAGAAAAATAAATGCATGCATTGTGAGCAACTCTACTTTATCTACCTCGGAAGATGTTTACGAGTTCTTTAAATTTTTCGGTATCGAAACAAAAATACCGATTATGACTGCATCATCCGCAGCAGCTATTTATGCAAAGCAGAATTACAAACATGTAGCAGTTTACTGTGAAGAAAGAGTAAAAAGAATTTTTTATGAAATATTGGATTATAAAAATCCGGAAGCTGTTATTATTGGAGATTACGGCAAACGGTGGGATTTCAAAACGATGAATGAAATATTTGTGCATGTTTTCAATGGTGCCGATCTAATAGCGATGCAGAAGAATCGTTACTGGGAAACTGCCGCCGATGGAATTCTACTCGATGCCGGTCCATTTGTTACTGCAATCGAATATGCTACTAATAAACAAGCCACGCTAATCGGTAAACCCTCACCGTTTTATTTTCATGCAGCTTTGAAAATTTTGGGATATCAGAAAGATGAAAAATTCATGATGATTGGCGACGATCTTGAAACTGATATTAAAGGTGCACAAGAATTAGGCAGCAAAGCGATGTTAATCTACACCGGAAAAACTAAGTATCCTCTTTCCCAGGCGGTAAAAACAAAACCGGATTTTGAAGCCATGAATTTGGCTGATGCAATGAAAATATTAGGATTGTTAGATTAAACAAAAATGATATTTATTATTACTTAAAATAAATTTGAATTCTAATAACTATCTGCTTTAGCAGACAGTGTAAAATTAAATCTGTAGGGCGATTCGCTGAATCGCCCATGCTAATATTCATTAAATTCACAATTGTATTTGCCCTAAATGGTCGAAACAGCGTTTCGACCTACAATTTTCACACAGTCTCTAAAGCAGACGGATAAAGACAGAAAAGAAAACACGGGCTTTAGCCCCCTCAATGCTAATGTTGTAGCTAAAACCAAAATATTATCGTTCTTTTTTTGGATTCTGTCAGTTTGGCGAAGCCATTCCTTCGGAAAAAACTGGCGGTAGGTTTTTAGTTTTAGCCGCATATTTTGTAACTGATGCAGCTAATTACTTTTTCCTTTCGTACGCTAAATCAACAATCATTTTTAAAGTTTTTCGATATGAATGCCCGGCGTGTTTTGCAGAGCGCATAAACCCGGCACCCTCTTGTAGATCAGGATTTGGATTTACTTCAAGCACATACAGTTTATTGTCTTTTTGAGAGAGACGCATATCAACACGAGCATAATCCCGGCAGCCGACTGCTTTAACGCATTGCAAAGCCATCTGCTCTGCTTCTAATTGTATCTTTTCGGGTAATTGTGCCGGGCAAATTGGAATTGTTTTATGATATGCTTCATGATGCGGATCCCACTTTGCCTGAAAACTAACTATTGGATGAAGATTATCGGGCATTTTTGAAAAATCGATTTCACTAATCGGTAAAACTTTTAATTCTTTATCACCGAAAACTGCAACGTTTAATTCTCTTCCTAAAATAAATTCTTCTACCAAAGCCGGCTGTTTGAATGAGTTGAAAACATATTCTACACGTTTCTTTAACGCATCTACGTTATAAACGATTGCATCGTTGTCGATTCCTACGCTAGCATCTTCCCACGCCGGTTTTACAATAAGCGGGTAGATCAAACCAAGCCGGAATGAACGATCCATAGTTTTAATTATTTTGTATCGCGGAGTTCGTATTCCAAGAGAACTTAAAATTCGTTTGGTCAAAGTTTTATTCTGGCACGTTCCCAATGCCATTGGGGGGGCACCGGTGTAGGCAACATTCAACAATTCAAGAAGCCCGGTAAAATTCATTTCGAGCCGGGGCTGGTCCTTGTAAAGTTCAACTAAGTTAAACACGACATCCGGTTTGTTTTTATCATAATCTTTTATAAACACATTGATATTGTCCATTATATTCAAGGTATAAGCATCATAACCGGATTTTCTAAGTGCTGCCGCCATGGCTTCGAATTCTGTAATCGGGTCGATCCCTTCAAGGTCAAAATAGGGCTTAAATTCAAGGTCCACTCCTTTCTTTTTCTTCTTCTTTTTATAAATCTCCGGGTTGGCTTCGTTATAAACTATGGCGACTTTCATTTTTACCCTAAAAATTTTTACTAAAGGTAAACAAATTTGTTTTGCATTTCAAAAGTTTTGTTATTTTTGCCCCGACCCGTAATAGGAAGATGAAATGAGTTTTTATCCCCAGCCAAATAAATACCAGTGCGGACCGTTCGCATTGAAGTATGCTTTGGTGATGCTTGGAATTTTTAAAGACGAAGATCAACTTGGAATTATTGCCGGCAGTACATGGTGGGCTGGTACAGATGAATTTGGTTTGGCACGCGCTGCACGCCGGTTTGAATGTAAGATGAAACATTTTCAATCGAGCAATCCTAACGATGCTCGCCGTATGGTAATGAATGAACTTAAGAAAGGTCATCCTTGCATTTTGAGTGTTAAGAATTGGGAACACTGGAATACGGTGGTCAGTTATCAAAAAGGGAAGTATGTTGTTATCGACAGCGAACTCGATAAAGTTGTTTCGGTGCAGACATCTACGCAGCTTTTAAGAAACTGGAAGTATATTGAAAAGGGAACGGACATTCGCAGTTACGACGGCTATGCATTAATACCCAAATTTAAAGTAACAACACGTGCTAAGTTTACACCTGAAAAAGCAAAGTATTTGATGTACGATAAGAACGAAGACCTCGCAAAGAAATTTGATCAATATACAAACGATTTAATAAACATTTGTAATCCACGTACAAAATTGAGTTTTAACTTTATAACGTTTTCGGAATTTCTCAGACGCAACGAACAGAACCTGATTAAACGTGTCGCCAACTGGCACGGTGAGCCGACATATTCCGAACTGAAAAAAATTCTTACCAATATGAAATTTGTTGCCGATGTGTATGATTTGATTGTCCCCGAAGATGAAGAAAAGAAAGCTGCGATAGATGTAGCATCTCTGCTTATGATGTATGCTTGCGGCAAATACGGAATGACGCCGATTTATTGATTTACGAATTGTTAATCTTTTTCTCTGTGTTTCTCTGTGAATACTTTGTGATACTCTGTGAAAAAAATTCCTTAACAATGGCTAGAGAGAAATTTTAAATACACGTTGATTGAGTCTCCAATATTTAAATATAGCTCCACCGTTAGTATGAAAAACCAGAAACAATTAGGCCATTTAACAATAGAACAACTCAACCATGATTAAACACTCAAGACTATTACAAAAAGAAAACACTGCTCTGCTTGTTATCGATATCCAGGAAAGACTCCTCCCGGTTATTCACGAAAGTGAACGTGTAATTCAGAATACGATTAAATTGATTAACGGATTTAAAATTCTAAATTCACCTATCTACTATACCGAACAATATCCAAAAGGATTAGGTGAAACAGAGAAAAGAATAAAGGAAGCATTGGGAGAAACTAAAGCATACACAAAAATGAGTTTCAGTTGTTCCGGCGCTTCCGGATTATTTGAGGAGTTGGAACAAAATAATATTAAGCAAGTTGTTGTATGCGGAGTGGAATCGCATGTGTGTGTTATGCAGACCGTTCTCGATTTAATTGCCAATGATTTTTTAGTTTACATTGCATCGGACGCAGTTTCATCGCGTAGAGAATTTGATTGCCGCGTCGCGTTGAACAGAATGGAAAGAAACGGGGCGGAAATTACGCTTACTGAATCAATCCTTTTTGAAATGCTTGAGGTTTGTGGTACAGATGAATTTAGAGCTATATCTAAACTAGTGAAGTGATGTGTTATAATTTTAAGTTTACAGACATTCCCAATAAATTACCGCCGCTGAAAAAATTTAAATGATGAAGAAATCCTTCGGTATCCCCACAACAGTTGTTGTAGACAATCATAGAGATCAGGGTACCAACAGCCGCGCCTACAACTACATCGCTTAAATAATGTTTCTTGTCGCGGATTCTGCTATAGCCAACATAACCAGCCCATCCGTAAAGCGTGGAAAACGATACGACATTAAAAGTAGTTTTCAGAAAAGGATTATCTTTTGTTAAACTCCAATTGTCGTACAAATCGTTCAGCTCGAGAAATAAGTAAGTAGATGCTGCAAAAGTTGTGGATGTATGACCGCTGAAAAAACTTCTGTTGTCGCTCCCGTCGGGTCTTTCACGGTTGGTAATACTTTTTACTATCTCGGTAATAGTGTAAGTATAAATCAACGATTTCTGGAATAAGAAAATTCTTTTGTAATCTTCTTGGGTAATGTCTGTATTTGTAAAAATGTTTAGAGATGCGGTAACAAATAATCGCGAGTAGAAAACCGTACGCGGAAAAATGTCTTGATCGATGCTGCCGAAAGATTCGCTTCCGTTTAATCCAACCGTTTGTGAAAAATTTTTTTCAAATGAGGAAGGGCTTATAACCAACTGCTTATTAAAATCATTTCTATAAATATATGCTGCTGCAATAGGGATATCATACCATTTAACTACAGACTGCAAAGCGCCGGTAATATTATCAGAAGTGTTTGAAAGTCTTTCAGTAAAATGATTACTCTGTGCAATTAATTGAACATTAAATGCTGTTGAAAAAACAACGACAGATATCAAATACTTCTTCATTCTAAAAACCCTGGTATGAATTAATATTATCCCTGAAATATTTTCTTCTCTCAACAATATAGTTTTTTAGTTTTTGAATTTCATCATCAAAAATGTATCTACCTTTACCAAGATAAGAATCTAAGTTATACGCATCCTTTATTACCGCGGCGGTAGAATCGATAGCCGGGAAAATATTTTGCTCGGTGTAGACAGTCTCTGTTAACAAATAAGCGAGTTCTTTGTAACGCTGTAATAAATTTTGGCTGGTAAAAAGTTTTGTAATGATTTGGTTGTACCCGGCTAATGGTGCTGTTGATGGGCGTGTAAAGCATTTGTCGAAATCCCACGGTATTACTTTGAACGGTGATGTGGGTGATTCTTTAACTAAGAAAAAATTATTTGTGAATCCATCACTGTTGAACATTAGCGACGTTAAAACATGGTACTCGAGATATTTATCAATATCTATGAATTTGCTCAAAGAACTTTCGAGCACGTTGCTTTTGCTTGTATCCCGTGCAAGGATAAATTCTATCAAGGAATTGAAATTATTATCATCCGGAATTTTTTTCTCAAAGGAGAATTGCGGGTAGTTTGTTTCTTCAAAGGAAAATCTGGCATCAAAACTTAATTTGAATAATTCCGATACCCGGGCTCCTCTCTTGATAAAGAAATTTTCATCAACCCGCTCCAGCATAGGATATAAACCGTAATCCTTACCATTAATCTTTACAAAGACATGTCTTGAAAAGAAGGTTGGAAAACCGAGCTGCCGGTATAAATGTGAAGCGACTGTTGTGTACAGACCGGTTGGATCATAAGCTTGGGCGCTCAAATTAAATTCGTTTAAACCTTCGATTAATTTCCCGTTCAATAATTTCAAACGAAACGCCCATTTGTCAAGGTAACGCGAGCCGGCACCGGAAGCAGAAATTATAGCTTCGTAAATTTCTCCGTTATAAGATAAACGGCAGCTCGTTTCAAAATCTACAATTTTATTTGAAAGCAGCTCTACATATTCTTCTTGTGGAATTTGTATCTCCATCAACGGAATTGTTCTTAATCTATCCGATGGTGTGTTTATCACATCTTCATCACACGAGGAGAAAATAAGGAGTGAAATCAGCAGTATGTTTCTAATCTTTTTCATTCGAACGTCATTTGTATTTGCAGATTAAGTCTCGAATCTTGCGTGCTGTAATCCGAGTTGTATTGATTTTTTGTAAGACGCAAATCACCATTAATTCTCGCCCTAACTTTTTTGTGCAGATAAAAATTTGCACCGGTAACTAACTGAATTACCTGGTTGTCTGTAACATCCGTATCAGGGGTGAATGAGCTAAGCAAGATTACCGGTTCAATCCCTTTTAAAAATTCTTCGTCCATTTCAAAAAAGTAAGAAGCAGAAATTTTTCCGCCGAAGGAGAAAACTTTTTCATCATTACCCAGTAATTTTCTTCTGTTGCTTTCGAACGGATCTTGTACAAGAAACAATTCCATACTTGCATTAAGATCATTACTTTCGGTAAATATACCTCCGCCAAAACCGTACGTTGAAATTTTGTAATCTCCGCCTTTGTTCTCGAACATGTAATTCAAACCGATCCCAAACTGATCGATATGATACTCAAACCGGGACACGATTCCGGTAAACAATGAGTTATCTCTAAATATGGATAAGTAATAAGAGAATGGAAATTCGGGATGCTTATCAGAATATTTGTGATATGCCATTAAACTGACTGCACGCCCACCGTAGCCGTATTCAGCCAAACTTTCTTGTACGTAACTTCTTTCAATTGGTATTAATTCCTCTTCGTTTACTAGATATTCATAACCAAACGGCTTTTTAATATTGCCGACTTTTAAATTCAGGTAATCGCTTATCTCAAATTTTATTGTTGCCTCGCGTAATTTCATAGAATTATCAACTGAATTGCCGCGCAGATCCAACTGTCCTTCAATCTTTTTGCTGAACTCAATATCGGCTTGGATTTTACCTTCGTAATAAGTTTCTTGATTGTAGTGGTTTAGTACAAGACGGTTATAGTATTTGTAACCAACTGCGCCATAGCCGCTCCAATTATTTTTTTGTGCATAGTTAATTGTTGATATAATCAAAAGCAGAATCAGAAATAATAGATTTTTCTTCAGCATCTCTTTCTCAAAGTATATTTTAATTGCTGTGAAGATATTAAAAAAGCGTGTGTTGTGAAAGAAACGTAAACTTTAATGCAGAAAATTTAAGTTCGGGAATTTATTTCTACACCTTAAAATCAAATAACTATTATACCATGAAAAAAATGATCCTTTTGAGTAAGTTCTTTTAATTCTGGATCCCGGCTCTGAGCCGCATCGAAGAGTCGGGACGAAGAATCTCTATTCATTTTTATCCGCATTGAATTAGTATTCTTATCGACAAAATTTATTATCTACGACTTACTATCCTTTATGTAATAAAAAAGGAATTGCTTTTGTTATTTCTACTTGCGAAATTGTTTGTAGAATGTTAAAGCAAAGAAAGGAATAACAAAATGAACTTAAAAAAATTACTATTGTTACTTCTAACTAGTTCATTGTTGTTCGTGAAATGTGATAACCCGAGCGAACCAATTGATAACGAAGATATTGTACCACAAATAGATATCCCCTGGCCTTCTTTAGGTAATACACCATGGCCCATGCACCACCACGATCCCCAATCCACCGGAAGAAGTAAATATAGTGGACCTCAAACCGGTGTTATTGCAAAAAAAGTTTATGTCGGTATGAGCTACAGTGGTATTTCAATCGGGTATAACAGTTCCGCTTTTATAGGTACATTTTATCCTTATGATTTTTATTCGCTTGATTATGAAGGGAATATTAAATGGAAGTATTCATCATTATTCTGTTATACCACCCCTCTCATTAGTTCAGATAGTATTATTTATGCAGCGGGGAACCAATCATTTTTTGCATTTACGCATAGTGGTGATACGCTTTGGAAAAAAAATCTAAGCACACTTGATAAGATTGTTAGTGTTGGGATTAATATAGACAAAAATGGGAATATATATTACATCGATTATAATAATACGCTAACAGTACTTGATAAAAACGGTAACATAAAATGGAAATTGAGAGACGAAAGATTTCTTAACTGGACTGATGCAGCCCCAACTTTCTCGCCAGATGGAAACACACTATATGTACAAGGTATTAGTGTATCGGTAATAGCTGTTGATATAAATAATAAAACTGTTAAATGGATATTCGGAGATAAACGATTATTATCATCACCGGTTATAGATAATGCTGGCAATATTTATATAATACCTGGCGAACAATGGTTTTCAAATCAAAGAAGTATTTATTCATTAAATCAGCAAGGTGTAGTTAATTGGAAATATGATTTTATTGCAGAAACTCTCTGGGACAATACAGAACCGACGATAGATTTTGATGGTAATGTTTATTTTGGAACTGACACTTTATATTCTATAACAAATGGTGGAAAACTAAGATGGAAGAAATCATTGAATGGGACTGAAATAGTGTCTCCGTTAATTTGTGATAAAGATAATGTGATCTATTTGGGAGTTCAGGACCCTGATAATGGTGATAATAAAATAATCGCTGTCAAAGGAAATGGTGAAATAAAATGGGAAATCATTGACACAATTGAAAGGGAACTTGGAGTCTCACCGGCACTTACAGAAGAGGGGACATTATTTTATCCTACCTGGAATAATGAAATAGGTAACTTTTTTATCATAAAGTAAAAGTTGGATTAACAATGAAAAAGATCATACTGATTACTTTTTACCTCTGGAATACTATAATGTTTGCACAAATAAGTAGCTCATTTTTAGTAACGCCAGTTGAAATTTATCTTTTAGCAAAAAACTCTTCTAACCCTAATGGAACAACTATATTTACTATGCAAGCTGTAAGCACTGTGTGGGGTGGCAATTCAACTGGGGGATCGACACCGGAAGAAGCATACTTAAATTCTTATACGTGGTTATCAAATGATTATGACTTTATGACTTATGAGGCTATAAATGATGAACAGGTGCATTCGGGTTTTGAATTTGTTGCGTCAAATGATTGGAATGCACCTATGTATGGTTATGGTAAATACAAACTAAGTGTTGGTGACAGCTATTTTTATTTAGACTATAGAGATGATTATTGTGGATACTACCCACCCCTAGAAACTACCGGCCACCCAATAGATATGTGGATTAAATATGACCATGACAATAATACCTTTAACATAAATTCTTATTCGGGTAACCCAACTGATCCTCATTGGGTAGTTGTAGAAAATAATGGTGATATAAAATCAATTTGGGAACTGAAAGGAATCGGAGAAAGAAGTACTGACAAGTTTGAACCGTACCCTCCACAAAATTTATCTATTACACTTGATAACGGAAAACCAAAATTAACGTGGCAGCATCGTTCACCGGCTGATGACTATTGGAAAGGATATAAAATATATAGATGCATTACGGTTAATAATGAACCACCTACTAATTTTGTTGAAATTGCTACTGTTGGAGAGTATACAACTACTTTCACTGACAATAGTTTGTGCTTTGCAAACTGGAAAAATATACACTATAAAGTAAAAACTAAGAATATATTGAAGGATTCAGACTATTCAAATGAAGTACAAATAAGTCTAACTGAAGAAATAATAAATTGTAATTTGAACTTTACCTCAGACCTCACAGTCCCTTCCGGTAAAACGTTAAAAATTAACCCTGGTGTAACGCTTACTTTCTCAAACGGAGCATCACTTGTAGTAAATGGTACTCTTAATGCAATCGGCACTTCTGTACCAGGAAGCAATATTAGTTTAACATCAACTTCCGTTGACTGGGGCGGAATCAGATTTAATTCTGGTAGCAGTGGTACACTTGACTATTGTAATATAATCAATGCATCAACTGGAATTTATTTATATAATTCATCTCCATTAATAAAACATAGTACCATCGACGATTGTTCAAGCATAGGGATTTTTTGTGATTACTACTCAAGCCCAAGATTAATAGGGAATAATATTAGGCTTAACGATACTTACGGACTTCGATGCAATTCATACAGTTCACCAAACTTAACCGATTATGGATATCCGGGTTTAAATGTTATCAGAGACAACGAATCATGGGGTATTAATGTAACATACAATTGTAATCCTAATCTAAATGGTTACGGTACATCAGGGAATAGTGTTTTTTATAACGCTTCTTGCAACGTAAGAGCAGAAAATCAATGTATAGTATATGCACAGAGAGTCTGGTGGGGGCAATATCCGCCTAATTACTATATGTTTTGTGAGGGTGCTAGCTCTACAATAGACTGGAGTAATCCATTGCAATCAAATCCAAACCCAGGAAGAAGAATCGAATCCCCTGAAATTACAGATAAAGAGCCAATCCATGTCACAATGAGTATTCAGATAGATGAACTCGAATTAGCAGAACAGTACCAAAACGAAGGTAAATATGACGAAGCTATAAATCTGTTCTTGGAAGTATTTAAAAAAGAGATGAACACATCAAGAGGGAGATATGCACTTATAAAAATAGAAGAATGTTTTACCCAAACAAAAATGAAAGACTTTATTGATTTTTCAAGAAAAGAACTTAGACCACTGTTCAAGGAAGAGAACGAATTATTTGTAGTGCTGCTTGAATTAGAAACACATCAACTATACAATCTTGGATTTGATGATCAAGCTATGAATAACTTAAAAATGATACTTAACAAGTACAATTTTAATGAGGCAATTGAAAAACAGACGCTCTATAGAATAGGTGCGTTTTATCTTGACATATATAATGATAAAGTAAGTGCACAAAAAACATTTGATGATCTCGCAGCAAAATATCCTGATGATGAACTTCTGAGATATGCAAATCAAATGTTGAATGAAGATCGATTTAATTCACAAAAATCATTTAACCAAAACTTTCAAACCATTGATGAAGTTAAGTCCAGAGAAGAAAATCTTTCAAATTACCCGAATCCTTTCAATCCAACAACAAAAATATTATTCACCTTGTCATCAAAAGATAATGTTAAATTAAAGGTTTTTGATGTTCTAGGAAGAGAAGTAGCATTACTTGTAGATGGAGTGTTTGAAATCGGTAGTCATGAGATAATATTTAATGCAAGTGAGTTACCAAGCGGCGTATATTTCTATAATCTTACAACTTCTACAAACTCGATTACAAGGAAGATGTTGCTGATCAAATAATCCAGAATCCATCATTCGGTGTTCATTATTCTTTTTTAATGAACGATTAACTAAGAGAACCACCTTCAAATCATTTGCATAGTTATACCAATCTTATTATTTTTTCGGCGCCATTACCCGCTATTAGGCGGGCGATGGCAATTTTTTTTGTATCATGTAATAATTAAGGAGTCTTAGAAGTGACCAATTTAGTTTATCTAAGTAAAGAGAAAGTCCGTGAAGTTGAAAAAGAATTAAACGAACTTAAAACTAACGGAAGAAAGCAAATGGCAGAACGTATTGCAGAAGCTCGTTCGCACGGCGATCTATCGGAAAATGCAGAGTATGATGCAGCTAAAGAGGAACAAGGACTTCTCGAACTAAAAATTAGTAAACTTGAAGAATTGCTTTCGCGCGCACGTGTAATTGACCTATCAAATATGCCGAAAGATCAGGCACATATACTTTCTACCCTGACTGTAAAAAATTTGAACAATGCGAAAACTTTTAAATATACGCTTGTTTCTCCCGAAGAAGCCGACCTGGAAAAAGGTAAGATTGCCATTTCATCACCGGTTGGACAAGCATTAATGGGTGTTAAAGTAGGACAAGTAGTTCAGGCAAAGGTACCGGCCGGTCTAATAAAATTTGAGATATTAAACTTAGAGTAATCTTGCTCGATGAATCCTACATACAGATTGCAATTGAACTTGCAAAAAAGGGAAAAGGAAAAGTTAGTCCCAAACCATTAGTTGGTGCTTTATTAGTAAAAAATGATAAAATTATCGGCGCTGCTTACCGCAACACTCCAACCGAAGAAAGCACGGAATTAATCGCGATAAAAAATTCTAAAGAGAGTACCGAAGATGCTGTTCTCTATACCAATATAGAACCTTGCACACTTGAACCGGGAGATTCCGATTGTATAGATCTATTAGTACAATCAAAAATTAAGAGAGTGGTTATTGGTTCTGTTAATCCCCATCCTCAATTTGGCGGAAGTGCGATTAAAAAAATTAAAAAGTCGGGGATAGAATTAAAAATTGGCGTACTTGAAAAAGAATGTTATGAATTGAATAAATTTTATTTCAAACAGCAGACCACTTTACTGCCTTATGTTACACTGAAGATGGCTGTAACACTAGATGGCAAGATTGCCGATCCGGAAGGGAATTCCAAATGGATAACCTCGGTAGAATCCAGAAGTTTTGTCCACGAATTAAGAAGCGAGTATGATGCAGTGTTGGTAGGTTTTAATACGGTTAAAATAGATCAGCCGCGCTTAACTGTTAGATTGGTCGAGGGAAGGAATCCGAAAAGATTAATCCTTGATGCTGATCTGCAAATGAAACATAACCACGATTTAATAAAAAATAACTGCGATAAAAATCTTTTCATAATAACATCAAAAAAGAACAAAACAAGAAAGAAAAAGCTGAATAAACTTGATGAAATGGGAGTTAACATAATTTTTGCATCGGAAAAAAAGAACGGCAAAATTGATTTAGCAGATGTTATGAAAAAATTAAATCAGAGAAATATTAATTCGCTACTGGTTGAAGGAGGCGGAAGAGTTTTTTCAGATTTTCTGAAAAATAAAATTGAGGATGAAGTACTGATTTTTATAGGGCCCAAATTTTTAGGCAGCGGGATATCGCTTACAGATAATCTTGGTGTCAAAAATTTACAGAAAGCATATAAATACAGCATCAGGGACATAGATAAGATTGGAGAAGATGCGCTGATTCGGCTTGTCCGGCGTTAACAATTCCATGAAAAAGATCGAACAAAAAATAATTCAGTTTGTTGAGCAGAATGAGCTGATTAATCACGGCGATAAAATTCTTATAGCTTTAAGCGGCGGTCCCGATTCCGTTTTGGCGCTTCATTTCTTTTCGAAATTCAGAAAAAAATTTAAGGTTGGTCTTCTCGCTGTTCATTTTAATCACCAGTTGCGTGGAAAAGAAGCGGATAAAGATGAAGCTTTCTGCGAAAAATTTTGCGAACAAATTAATATCCCTTTTTACAGTTCAAAACTCGATGTAAAGGGTTTCGCTAAGAAAAATAAATTATCTATTGAAGAAGCTGCACGAAAACTCCGGTATCAAAACCTTGAAGAGATTGCAATTGATTTTAATTGTAACGAGATTATAACAGCACATAATAAAAGCGACAACACAGAAACCGTTCTATTAAACTTATCATCGGGTACCGGTATAAGCGGATTGAGCGGAATACCAATAAAACGCGGAAAAATTATCCGTCCGTTACTCTGTTTATCCAAACCGGAAATTACTGAGTATTTGAAATCCAACGGAATCTCTTACAGAGTTGATTCATCTAATTTGAGCAATGATTTTAAAAGAAATTATTTGAGAAATGAGATTATCCCGGAGTTAGCTGCTAATGTTAACCCGAAGATTGACGATGCCGTTTTTCGGACTTCAAAAACTTTAGAAAAGTTTGTACCAGGAATCGAAAAGAAAATTAGTCGCCTAATCAAAAAATATTTATTGATCGGTACAAACCGCGTTGTAATCAAACAAAAATTGTTTGGGACCGAGCCGGATAATATTATAGGTGAAATTCTAAAAAAAATATTGCTTACAAAATTTAACTATGAATTTAAATACAGTGACCTATTGAGTATAAAAGGATTAACAAACAAACAAAAGGGAAAGGGTGTTCATTTATCATCTGATTTGTATGTTATAAAAGAAACGGATAGTGTTGAGATAATTGAAAAGAAAGTAACAAGTAAAACTATTAATTATAAACTTACACCGGGGAAAACTGTTGAAATTAACGGTAAGAAAGTTGGAATAACAAAAGTCCCGCGAAGCAAAGTTAATTTTACTCACCCGGGAGAAACCGAGTTTATAGACGCAGATAAATTGGATGATATATTTATATTACGTAAGTGGAAAAGCGGCGATAAGTTTTTTCCGCTTGGAATGAATTCAAGTAAAAAGCTGTCGGATTTTTTAACCGACTTGAAAATCCCTTCTTCCGGAAGGAAAGATATATTAGTTCTTACTAACCGGAACAAAATTGTGTGGGTTATCGGTTTAAGGATCGACGATAGGGTAAAACTAACTAACGAAACAAAAGAGATTTATAAATTATGGATAAAATAAAAGATACATCGGCAAACGAGATTTTAATCGGCACTGAAAAATTTGTTCCTATGATTTCAGAAGCCGAAATTCAAAAGAGAATAGAAGAACTCGGCAAACAAATTTCTGAAGAGTACAGAACAAAACTGCCGATCTTTATCGGAATTCTAAACGGGTCGTTTATGTTTATGACAGACTTGATGAAAAATATTGATATAAATTGCGAGATTGATTTCTTCAAACTGTCGAGTTACGGCGATGAAAAAATCTCTTCCGGTAAAGTTAAATTAGTCAAGGATTTAAATGCAGATATTAAAGACCGGCATTTGGTGATAGTGGAGGATATAGTCGATTCCGGTCTGTCGATCAAGTATGTTGAAGAAATGATTCAATTCAATCAACCGGCAAGCATGAAGGTTGTTTCGCTTTTGATGAAGCCGGAGAGCCTGAAATATGACGTTAAAATTGATTATATTGGCTTCAAAATTCCTAACAAATTTGTTATTGGTTACGGTCTTGATTACGCGCAAAAGTACCGCAATCTCAGATCGATCTATGTTTTAAGCGAATAAGGGGGAAAGAGATTAAATGTTTGATAGATTAAATAAATTATTTATGGCAGATTCCGAAAATCCAAAAAATTCCAAGAAACCTTTTGGCAGCGGATCACAGAAACCAGATGGTGATTTCGATTGGTCGAAAATTATAAGAACTGTCTTTAGCTGGGGTGCTGTAATTATTGTTGCTGTTATTATTATGCAGTTCATGCGTTCCGGTCAATCCAATTCTACCGAAATAGATTTTACTGTTTATGAAAAATTACTTGCCGATGGAAAAATAACAGAAATTAAAATTGTTAAATCCGATGTTAACGATTACCGTATCGATGGAACTCTATCCGTAAAAGAGAAATTGCTTATTAACGGTAACTACGTAGATGTTAAATCATTTTATGTAATCTTTGATCAATCGTTGATTAATGAAAGTATTAAGATATGGAAAGAGAAGAATATAAACTTCACGTTTGTTAAAGAATCGAATGAATGGCTTACAGTTCTTCTCGGATTTATCCCGTGGGTAATAATATTTGCGGTTTGGATTCTACTTTTCCGCAGAATGCAAGCTGGTGCCGGCGGAACACGCGGTATTTTTAATTTCGGTAAAAGTAAAGCAAAATTAATTTCAGAATCGGCAACAAAAGTTACATTTAAAGATGTTGCCGGTGCAGATGAAGCAAAACAAGAACTCGAAGAGATAATAGAATTTTTACGCGAGCCAAGTAAGTTTCAAAAGTTAGGCGGAAAAATTCCCCGTGGTGTTTTGTTGTTAGGTCCTCCAGGAACCGGTAAAACATTGTTGGCACGCGCAGTTGCCGGTGAAGCCGGTGTTCCGTTCTTCTCAATTTCCGGTGCTGACTTTGTTGAAATGTTTGTTGGCGTTGGTGCAAGCCGTGTACGCGATCTTTTTGAACAAGGTAAGAAAAATGCACCATGTATAATTTTTATTGATGAAATTGATGCTGTCGGTCGTCATCGCGGTGCCGGACTTGGCGGCGGACATGATGAACGCGAACAAACACTAAATCAATTATTAGTTGAGATGGATGGATTCGAACAAAACAGCGGTGTGATTATTATTGCAGCTACAAACCGTCCCGATGTTTTAGACCCGGCATTGTTAAGACCCGGCAGATTTGACCGCCAGGTTGTTGTTGATCGTCCCGATGTTAAAGGTAGGGAAGGAATTCTTAAAGTTCATACAAGAAAAATTCCGCTCGATACCGATGTTGAATTAGCAGTATTGGCAAAAGGTACACCGGGGTTAGCCGGTGCTGAACTTGCCAACATGGTTAATGAAGCTGCGCTTTTAGCTGCCCGTAAAAATAAAAAGAAAGTTTCGATGGAGGATTTTGAAGAATCAAAAGATAAAGTGATGATGGGTATGGAACGTAAGAGTATGATAATATCCGAGGAAGAGAAAAAAGTAACTGCTTATCATGAGATCGGTCATGTACTAGTTGCAAAAATGCTTCCCGAAGCAGACCCGGTTCATAAAGTAACAATCATCCCTCGCGGTAGGGCACTTGGTGTTACAACATATCTGCCGGTAGACGAAAAGCATACCTACTCTAAAGATTATTTGGAAGCAATGATTACTTATGCACTGGGCGGCAGAGCGGCTGAGAAAATCATATTCAACAAATTTACTACCGGTGCCGGTAATGATATTGAAAAATCTACTAACATTGCTCGCAAGATGGTTTGTGAATGGGGCATGAGTGAAAAATTAGGTCCGCTTGCCTATGGAACAAGAGAAGAAGAAATTTTCTTAGGACGTGAGATTACAAAACATAAAGATTACAGCGAACAAACTGCCGAGGATATTGATAACGAAGTAAAATCAATTGTATCTGGCTGCATGGTAAGGGCAGAAAAAGTTTTAAAAGATAATATTGAATTCCTTCATAAATTATCCAAAGAGTTATTGGAACGGGAAATTCTTGATTCGGATGAAATAGATAAGATAATTAAGGGGGAAGAACTTCCACCTCTTAAACGTAACGGTTCCGAATCGGACAAAAAAAATAATGCTGAAGCCGTTCCGGATCATGTAAAAAAAATGTTAGAAGATAGACAAAAAAGAGATTCTGTAAAGCACGCTGAAAAGGCAGATGGTAGCAACTGATCGTGCAACAATAGATTACCAAAGTGAGGTTTTAAGAAAAGCCATTCATCTTTGTTCACTGTCAATTCCCGTTGTATATTATTTTATTACAAGGGAACTTGCACTTTTTATTCTTATCCCACTTACAATCCTATCATTATTTTTAGACCTCGGAAGATATTATATCAAACCATTAGGCGATTTTATTTATAAATATCTTGGATTCCTTCTCCGCAGACATGAGAGGGATGAAAAGAGAAAAAGTTTGAACGGTGCTACTTATGTGCTCATTTCTGCGGTTGCTGTTATAATTCTTTTCCCTAAAGTATTTGTTGTTACCGGCTTTGCTGTTTTGATTATTGGTGATATCGCCGCAGCACTGATCGGCAGAAAATTTGGGCAGACACAATTTTTATTTAAAAGTTTGGAAGGAACTCTTGCATTTTTTGTGTTCTCTTGCATAGTGGTTCTATTTACACCTAAGATTCAAGGCAGTTTAACTGAATTTATAATTGGATTTGTATCCGTTGGTGTTGGGGCTATTGCGGAAAATGTTTCAGTCGGGTGGGCTGACGATAACTTAACAATACCGGTAAGCATTGGTATAACAATGTGGATTTTGTATGCAATATTTCTTCCTAACCTTGCCCTTGTATTACCGAATGTTCCAAATTAAGATGTGAAACTTTAACATCGTATTTTAGTATAAAAGAAAATTTATTATGAAATAATTTTACTGTTTTAATATGAAAAAAAAATTTTATCTGCTCGTTCTAATTTTATCTGCCATGATTATTATATCATGCGACAATGCCAGGAAACCGGCATCGGGACAAGAAGATGAATTGATTGTCTTCGCTGATTCTGCCGAGTTCTACAATCTTGAAAATTCTCTGATCACAGTTTTTGGAAAAGTTATTTATACTCCTCAACCCGAAAATTTGTTTTATCTAACCAGGAAAGACCTTTCGGAGTTCGAAAAATATAAGGATAGAAAGAATATAATTTTTATTGCACCGCTTGGCTCACAATCTAAAGTATCCAAATTCATTGAAGATATAATTAGTCCCGAAGTAAAAAATTTAGTAAATGAAGATTCAATCTCGGTTATTAATAAGTATGATCTGTGGGCTAACAACCAATTGGTAATGGTAATTACATCATCGAATCTGGAAAAACTAAATAAGAATATTCTTAAAGAGCACGAAAACCTTTTGCATTATTTTCAAAAAATTTCTGATGAACGTCTCTTTCAGAGTTTGTATAATGAACGATTTGAACAGAAGAAAATAGAAGCCGGTTTTCTGAAAGATTATGAATGGATGATTTATGTACAAACCGATTTTTACCTTGCTAAGAATGATCCGGAAGGAAAATTTGTGTGGCTGCGGAGATCACCCGGTTCCGACATGGAACGCTGGATCTTTGTTCACTGGATCGATAACGCGTCACCTATGCAGTTAAACCGGGATTCGGTTTATGCTATACGTAATAATTTAACTCGTAAATATTTCAAATCGTCGGACGACTCCAGCTATGTTGGGATATCAAATGATTTTAAAACTACAACTGAAGTAAACTTTCTCAATCGTTATGCACTTTTTACCCAGGGTTTGTGGAGAATGGAAGATGGTTCAATGGGCGGTCCATTCATCAACTATACGTTTTTTGATGAGAAGACGAAACGATTATATATGCTCGATGGTTCTGTTTACGCGCCAAAATACTATAAGAAAAAATTGATCCAGCAAGTCAATGTTATCATGCAGTCTTTTTTAACCGGTAGGGAAGTGAAACCGGAAAAAAGAGAAGAACTGATGGATGAACTGGAAGACTAACTTTTTTAAATCCTTATAACCATAATTTCAAAATGCTGGATCTACATTAAATCTAAGAGGACAATATGAACAGCATAATGGTGACAAAAGATTTGCTTTCAAAAACAATAATAACAGTATTAAACAGCATCGGTATTATTTATTTCTTTTTAGGTTTAGTTGGGGGGGCAGCATTGTTGTTTACTTCAGTAAAGGAAGTTTATGTTCCTCCTAGCGGCCTTTTTGAGCAAGGGACCTATAAAACTGTCATTAATAATTCTTTTGTCGTCTACGGCATTATGGGTATCATCTCCAGCATAGTAGTTTGGGCTATATGTTTTGGGATAGCAAGAATAATCGAACAAAATATATACCTTATTCAAAAGGATAATCCTTTAGTCAAAACTTCACAAGGAATTGCTGATAATCCTAGAGTAAAATGAACCACGGAGTGTATATTCAGGGATGATCCCTTAATTACTTGTGGAGATTTTATGATAAGTAAGATACTAAAAAAGGAAAATTTCACAATTCTAAAATTGAAATTACGAATTAAGGTAAAACACAACATCGTCATTTCAACCCAGATATTTGATTTGACGAAATATTGTGGAGAGTAATCTTCATAAAATTTAAAACTTCACACCTTATTTATCTTGACCGAAGTTACATTATTGATTATCAAACCCTTATCAGACCATTCTAATTATAAACCTTAGCGAGCAGTTCTTGCTGTATCATATATTTTGAGAAGTCATTTCTAATTTTATCTAAGTATAATTTTGCTCTCTCCTTTTTGTTGAACATCAGTTCATAGTTAGCGCGATAAACAAGCATTGTGCAAACAGCGTTGTAAATAAATTCATTGTACTTATTGGGATTTTTTGGAAAACGAATTTTAAAATCTGGGTCCGGTGCCGAAACATATTCATTGCCTTTTACAACTTTGAATAAAAATAAGTGGGGAACAATCTGAAATCCTTCGGGCAGATTAAATTCGCCGCGCTGCATTTCATTTTGAAATAACTCAAACCCGATGTAGTAATTTCGTCCCTGGTAATTTTCCGATATTAGTTTTGTCATTATTGTTCTATAGTACAACTCAAGTTTAGCCGGATCAAAATTTTCATCCCGTTCAAATGGTTCTAAAGCGGTTAGAAAATTATCTATATCAGCTTTAAGGTTTTTAATTACAGCCGGATGATTTCTTTTCAGTTGATTATAATACCATGAACGACGAAGTAATTCTTTATCAATGATTATAGCGTCCTTTCTAAAATTTTCTACTTGCTGAAAGTAATAAGAAGCGGAGACGAAATAATCCCATTGATAGGAAAAAATGATCGAATTTTTTTCCGTACTGTTTATGAGCGCTTTTGTGTAATCTTCAAATGTGTGTTGATCGGATTGATCAACCTTTGAGAAGTTAACCGCTAATGAGATTATTACAATAACGAGTGCCGTGATCAGTAAATATTTACTATCAATATTCTTTTGTTTGGCTAACTTAAAAATTAATTTAAGACCAAAGCTGATAAAAAGCGATATCATGAAATAGGAAGCGAGAAAGTATGAATCGATATCGACTATATCGTAATTTATCGCATAACCAATCGATAGAATTAACGTTACAAGTATTGTCCAAAATATTTTTTTTAAACATTTAAATAATTCAACTAATCCGAATAGAAAAATTATCAAACCAGTGTAAGCAAATTCTGCCGGGAGATTTTGAAAATAATAGCCAAGCTGTTTTTTAGCCGCATCCATTGAAGCAAAGAGCCATACCTGGTATTGTTTGCCGGTAACATGACGAATAAAATTTTCAAAATTAATCGGGTTACCCCAGTTTAATGTTGGATTTGAGGATGCACGTAAGGGAAGATATAAATAAAATAACGCAATGGTTAAAATTAGAACTGATAGCAAAACTCCCAGCTTTTTGATTAATGACAGGTTAAATTTTTCTTTTGTAAAAAATAAAATTGCAGAAAAGGGAATTATTAACATTGTTGTCATGTGATTTGAAAAACCAAGACCGAATGAAATAGCAACAAAGATCCAATCCATATATTTATTTTTATCAGAGTAAAATGCTTTTAAAGTTGTAAATACAATCAGTGAGAATAAAAATATTTGTAGTGAATATACTTCAACCGAAGTTGATTGGACCCAAAATGTTTTGGATAATCCAAGTAATAATCCACCAACGATTGCACTTATTAGAATCAAATATTTCCCATCTTCATTTTTAGCTGTTACCGGTTGCTGTTTTTTCATCTTCACTTTTTTTTCAGGCAGAACCGGTCGGGAAATATTTGTTAGTAATAGTTGTAATGATTTTATGAATAACATTACTCCGGCAGAACACCAAAAAGCCGCTAACAGATTTGCCGAGTATATTTTTGTGAATGGAAGCGGCAACAAAAGAAATAAATATCCTATGATAGTAAACAATGGGTAACCGGTAGGATGCGCAATACTGGCTGTCGTTTGCACCGTTACAAGTTCACCTGAATCGATTTGCACTATACCCGGTGCTAACGTAAATATGTAAATGATAAATATTGCTAATCCGCTTATGTAGGGAGAGTGCTTTTTTAACAGTTCAAGATTTTTAGCCGACATATTTTTCAAATAATTGGATGTTGGATTTTATTATTGAATTTAGTTCTTTATTTAATTCGTCGTTCTCTTTTACTTTTAGAAATGAAGCTAGCAACCGGTATTTTTCGTCTGTTAGCCGGACATTAACATTATTTGTGTTGTAAATGTTTTGCAGAGAAAATTCTATTGAACGCAGCCGGTCGTAATTATTCTGTAAAGTTTCAAAATCTTTAGAAACGCTTCTGCCTAAAAAACTGAAGATCAATTTCGTTTTGTTACCTATAGCATTTTTAAGTATTACATGATCACTTAAAAGGATCGATTGAATTATGAAATCGATCGTTGATAAACCGCCGCGCTGTTTTTTAATATTAAAGGAATCTGTACCGCTGATTAATTCCCTTTGAATTGTATTCTGCATCTTTTTGATATCTGCTTTAACAATTTCGGGTTTTAATTTTTTTATGCAGCCGGTAATCTCTTTTTTTATTTCGCCGAATAATTTTTTGTCGCCGTAGATAAATCTCAGTTTTGTTAATGCCTGGAATTCCCAAATCCTGGCACGTGAATTTAAATATTCTTTGTACTCTTTAATACCCCATGCAAGCGGAGAATTTTTACCTTCCGGGCGTAAACGGAAATCAATTTCAAACGGTTTTATTTCTTGCTGTAGTTTGGTTGTTATCGTCTGAAAGTTTTTTTGTACATCACCATTCTCAGTGATCTTATCGATAACAATTATTAAATCTATGTCAGAAGAGAAATTCATACTAACGGATCCATAGCTTCCAAGAGCCGCAATAAAATATTTGCAATGTATTTTGTGATCGGAGAAAAGTTTATTTACCCGGTAATCGAAATAACTGCCTAAAATTTCCGAAACCTTGTAATGATCAATCATACCAATAGCAAATTGAACGGCAGTTATAAATAAAACCCGGATTGTAGTGAGAGAATTGAAACTTTCTTTATTTAATTTTGTGAGAACTTTGCGGGTTAGCAAAAGTTCGGAACAATATTTATCCGATAGTAAAATTTCGACCGCCTTTTCCGAGTAAGAACAAATATTCAAAAAGATTGTAAAGAAATCTTTATCTAAAAATTCGTTGTACCAGATCGAAGGGAATTGTGAGATTCGAATTACCTTTACAAAGTTTTCAATTACTTTATCGGGTGCAGCGGATTTCTCAAGGTATTTCACCAAACCGGGCTCTATCTGGCTGAAAAGATTTATTGTTCGTGTGTCAAATTCTTTTTGATTTAGCAAACCGATTCCGGAACGCAAATATTTAATATTTTTTTCTGCACGATTATTATCCTTAAAAATAATTTTGTTGTAAGGATTTATTTCGGTTTGATCTTCGCTCTTGAGTATATCATCATAAATTTGTCGTACGGATTTGCGATATGAATTTAATTTATCCTTAAAATCTGGTGTTGATTGAATTCCTAAATAATTGGTCAGTTTGCTGAGTAATTCTCCTTCTTCCGGTATAAGATGAGTTTGACGGTCGTTCATCAACTGCAAAAAGTGTTCTATCCTTCTGTAAAAAATGTATGCTTCGTTAAGAATATCATGTTCATTTTGTGATATAAGATTATGTTCTTTTAATATCGGCAAAGCCGAAAGCGAATTGCCAGTTCGCAGATCTTTTATCTTCCCGCCGTTAATAAGTTGCAAAGCTTGAATTGTGAATTCGATATCACGGATTCCGCCGCTGAATAATTTTACATTCTCCCTCTCTTTGTTGCTTTGCTCTATATTGAATTTCATTTTTTTAATTTGCTCTTTAAGCGGTGAAGAAAATGTTAACGGGAAAATGTATGGTCGGAGAAAATCATAAAATTGTTTGTATAGATTTTTATTGCCCGTAACAAAATCCAATTTGATCAGCATCTGACGTTCCCAATCCTCGCCGCGCGTTTCGTAGTATTTGATATACTCGACTAAAGTTCGGCAAAGAGGAGAGTATAATCCATCCGGACGCAAACGGAAATCAACACGGTAAATATATCCGCGGTCAGTTATCTCGGTAGATGATTTAACAAAAAGGAGAGTTGTCTCAACTAATATTTCCTGGTAATATTTTTTTATTTGATCTATGTGGAAATCTGTTTCGAAGAACAAAAGTAAGTCAACATCGGAACTGTAATTCAACTCAACGCCGCCAAGTTTTCCGAGTGAACATAAACAATAATCTCGTTTCTCTAATTTTAGATTATACTTGTTCAATATTTCGTCAAAGCATAAATCAAAAAGGATGGCATTGAGGGAAGCCGCTAAAAATGATAATTGCCCGGTGATTGATTTTAATTGATCGATTCCAAGTATATCTGTCAGACCAATTTTTAATGTATATCTTTTTTTTATCTGCTTTAGAAAATTCAATTTTGCCTGAAATGTAGAATATTTTTTTACTCCGCTTTCAATCTCGGTTTTCAACTCATCCAGTCCAAGTTTCCGTTCAAGATATTCTTGATCGAATACCTGGTAGAGATATTCAGGATTACGTACTATGATATCGGTTAAGTAATTACTGCTTGCTGATACTGCAATTAAAATTTCTACATGATGCGGATATTTTAGAAGATCATAAAAAAATGCTTTGCGGTCGTATAATGAATTTATTGTCCGTAACAGATTTGCTTCCGAACTGCTTGTGAAATGGTATTTGTCTGCTTCCGTTTCCAATGACTTTATCATCTGCTCAAATAACTCAGAGGAGATCAACCCTTCCGAGTGTTCGATCATCTTTGCAATAAAATTATTTGAAAAGGAAAAACTATTCACTTGTAATAATAGATTTGTTTACAAAGGCTAAAATAGTCGATGGTTGGATAAATATCAGCATTATAAAATCATAGATAAAAAATAATTCATATTGCTATTGATGACCATTCCTTGAGAGTAAAATAGTTTAATCTATCATAGAGAGTTTGCTCACCGTAAATTTTTTGGGGTAGGTTCCCAACATACGAGGAATTAATCTGGAAACTATTTTGCTTATTAAAAATAATGATGCTGTTTGGATTTAATTAACGTATTTAGCTAGGAGTTCAAAAATTATATAAGTGGATTTTGTAACATTCCATTTAGAAGTATTGACGATAACCATGTTTAACCTGGGAATAATAATTAAGAATTGCCCTCCCCAACCGGCAGCAAGATATGATTGGTATTTCCCGAATTTCCGTGTATGCCATTGATAACCATACCCACCGATTTGCGGAAAGCCGTCGAAATATTTTTTTGTTGATTTGTCAATCCATTCTTTGCTTACTATTTGCTTTCCTTGCCATTTTCCATCTTGCATCATAAGCAAACCTATTTTTGCTAAATCGCGCGGAGTCAAAAATAGTTCCGAGTTACCCATTTCATTTCCATCTTTAGACTTAGACCATTGTACATTTTTGATCCCGAGTGGAGCGAACAAATATTTTTTTGCGAATTCAAGTGTATTCATACCGGAATACTTTTTTATC
>DYJK01000028.1 GCA_020723165.1 Melioribacter roseus
CAACTGAACAATTCAAGTCGATTTATTCGTCTGACGAAAAACAAACTTTACTTTCTTTCTGGGGTGATTGGGATGGAAGCAATCGTCCTTCTGGACAAGGGCACACTTTAGTTGCATCTGCGTTAATCGAAAATGTTAACCAGTTATCAAGCATAATAAAAACAATAATATCAATCGATAAATCGGTTAATATTGATAGAAATCTTCTCCAAGCAATCGATCAGCTTTCGTTGACTAATAAAAAATTCTGGGAGCTTCTCAATCATATTACTTCGCTTACTAATAAACTTGAAAAAAGGTATAAGGGCGTTCTTCCATTCAACATAGAATCCAACCCGTTCCGTAAAGTTGGTATGAAGATAGGTGTTGCTAAAGACCCGGTTGTAAAACTTTGGCAACATAACGACCGGCTTGAACAAAGAATGTTAGAAATGCGGCTTGAGAGAAGAAGAAAATTAGAATACTATTTTAAGTTAAATAAAGAATTAAGAAAAACTCTACACGGACTGATCCCGGTAATTTTGAAAAATTCACACAGCACAGAACTTATACTTAAAGCCGGGTTGTACCGGGATATTCTTAAACGGTTTATTCTTACACCTCGCATTCATCAAAAACTGATTTCTGCAAAAGACCAGTTTGCAATTAATACAACGGTAAATAATATAACAGAGATAAACGAGATCGCCGGCAATTTTGGTAATCCGGGTATGGTGCTTGGACTGCAAGTTAGTATGTCAACAAATCCGGAAGCTTTGATTTCACTCGATAAAAAATTTGTTGCCGAAAGCGAACGAATTAGCAAAACAAATTCAGCAGCACTTCCGAAAGTTTGGTCAATTCCTTTATTCGAAGATATCAATACAGTTTCCGGTATAGAAAATTATCTTGATATGCGGTTCAATCGAGAAGTATCGATCAAGAAACTAAAGTTCGGTTCACCGAAATTATTTGTGAAGTTTTTATTGCTGGTTCAGATCTCAGTCAGCAAGTCGGACAGACTGCTTCTACACTCTTATATAAGACAGCAAAGCACAAAACAATCGAGTGGCTTGCAAAGAAAGGTTTGGTTGAATATGTAAGAATAAAACTCGGCAGCGGCGAACCAATGCAAAGGCAAGGCGGTTACTATGCCGAATTTTCGAGCAAGCCGGCTTTCATTAAAAACGATATTAATGAAATTAGATTATCAGGATATTTGAGCGATTCTACAAAAATGAGTACCGAGTTTGCTGTAAGCCCGCTTCATGGTATTTATGCCGGCGGCGATTTAAGAACTTTGCAAAGTGCAATCTCAGAAAAACTCCGCCATTTAAGAATTGAAGAACGCTCACAAGTGCTGCATCACTTAAATAAAACCCAAGAGTTTTACCATTCCGAATTGATTAGAGCTTCCGAACCATTCATTGATACAAGATTGATTTACGAATCAAAAAGTCTTAAAGAGTTGGAACGATTAACACTCGGGAAAAAGGACGATGTCTTTGAGGCATTTAGTGATCTCACAAAAAATAATTTTCAGCAGATTGTTTACGGTAGGGAAGATGATGTAGTTGGAATACACATAATTTCTTATTTCATTTCAAAGGCGTCGCCTTCATTGCGTGACCGCCCCGTTGAAAGACCATCACGAAGTATCGGTGATAATAAAAGCCAAAAGATTATCGAAAGAATTGCATCGACAATTCCATTGTGCAAACACGGAAGTCTTTTACGTGCAATCAGTCATAACAAAGCTCAAACATTTGTATTGGGAATCAATCAATTAACAACCGGTTTATTCCGTGCGCTCAATCAATTTTCACAAATGGATTTTGTGGGTGGTACCGGTTACCAGATGCTGCATGATAGAATTTTACCGCAGCTTCCCGTTTATGAAATATTACACACTTTAAGAATCTTTCAAGATTACAACTTGAAGCATCTTCAGAAATTTTCAAACTCTTTTCAGCCGGGCAATTCTATTTTTTCATTATTAAGAGAAGATACTGATTCGATTGGAATATTTATTCCGCTTTTCCAAAAAGAACTTTTAAGAAGGCATGGAATTAACGTAACAGAATTTTTTAGAGGTGATGAATTTATCCCCGAATTGCTTCCAACTTTACGACCTGACCTGGCAGTTCTGCTTCAACATGATTTTTTTAACACTAAGCTGGAAAATGTTACGGCAGAAATTGAATATGAAATTCCCAAAGAATGGCTCGATGAATTTTCATCTCTTTTAATAATTCCGGAAAAGATCGAATATTGGAGAGAAAAGATTTGGCTGTTGCTTGAAGAACCGGTAATAAACCAGGTAAAATCGTTTGTTGAACTTGCGATAGCGCTCGACAATTTTTCAAAGGAAATCGGCTCAAAGGAATTAACATTATCTACCACCTCAGTTAAGAAAACAAAATTTAAAACATCACTCGCAGACCTACTCAAGGGAAGTGTGGATGATTCAATGCGTCAATTTTTGACTGCCGCGGTTCAGTATCTTACACAGCTTCCTTCGGAAATGGTCGAAGTTCCGGTCGATATCGTTCGTGCACTCAATGATGTTGAACAAATACTACGCATCGAAGAGCAAGCATTAAGCAAAAAGAAACAAGAGCTGCTTAATTTCTACCTTATTCAAATTGCAAGACATGTTGGAGATAATGGGTAAAGCAAAAATTATTTATTTTTTTTCTTTTTACGTTTGTAATTAATTTTCTTTTCGAATAGAGTAGGTTGCACAAAAATATCTGCTTTATAAGTACGTTTATAATCATTTGTAATTTCTTGTAAGCGCAATACTGCTGTTTTGAAAAAATCCTCATTAATCTCAAATCCAATAAATTGTCTTCCTGTAATTTTTGCAGCAACAGCAGTGGTTCCACTACCAATGAATGGATCTAAAACAATTTGTTTTTCTTTGGTTGTTAGTTTTATTAAAAATTTCATTAAGTCTTCTGGTTTTTGTGCTTCATGGTAACGGATTTCATTTGATCTAAAACCAAATTCTAGAATGTTTGTCGGATTAGAATCATTAATTTGACAATCTGATAAATTAATTGCTCCAACGTCGTTTAATAAAATATTATCAGTTATAGTTCCACCTATTTTATATGGCTTCATAAACCAGGCAATTGGTTCATAAATAGGGGCTAGATTTCCTAAACGCCATCCATCCCATTCAGTAGCTTTATTTAGTAAACCTCTTTTTTCTAAAATATTACTTAACTTTTGAGCTCTATGATGTGCTGAAGGTTTTTTCCAAGCTAATATATCCTTTATTAGAAATCCAACATTTTCAAAAGAATTTATTACACGATGAATTGTTCTGCGTGCACCAAAAATAAAAACAAATGAACCACTTTTCATTTTAGGATATACTAGGCTAGCCCATTTAGTACACCATTCTTGATATTCAATACCGATATTTCTATCTGCTTGTGACCAACCGTTTATTGGTTTCCCTCTTCTTTTAAATGCGGATTTTCCTAATTGTGCCGGAGACTGTCCCAAGAGAGCAGAATTTGTATTATTGTGTAAGACATCCCAATCGTCAATACTTATACCATAAGGTATATCAGATAATAGTAAATCAATACTTCCATCATCAAGTAGTGATAAATGATTTGTGCAATCATCATTAATTATTTTATTTAAATATTTTTCATTCATATGAAATTTTTTTATTAATGGTTTTCTTAATTGTTTCAATCTTTGATTCTATTTTTTCTGCTTTAATTAGTAATTCAATGGCTTTTTCTTTTGTAAGTTTTTTGAACTCTTTTATTTTATTTTCCCAATATTTTATCCCTTCCAATCCTAATTCTTGAGTTTTAGTTATTTCCAAAGTTTTTATTTTATTTAAATCTTTTGTTGACTTTGAAAGTGTATAACATATAACACGATCAATGTTGTCCCAATATTTAGCAGAGTATAATTGTTCGCTATTGCCCAACTCAGTTTTTAATAAATTACCAATCTCCCAAATTTCTTTAAGTTCTTGTCCTTTATAATTTGCTATTAAAAAGTACAGATGAGTATAAGAAATAATAGTAACATTGTTTTCAATAGCTTGTTTGTAAATTTGACTTTTATTAGTTGGGTATTGAATCAAAGGAGAAACTAATAATGCATAATTATTTTTTTCCCGCCAACTATCTAAAGCTTCTACCTTAAAATCTTTTTGATTTTTTGCTGAACGACTTAGACGAAAAGTCTTTGCATCAGCAACTAAAGTATATTTATTAGTTTCACCAATTACATCAGCAGAATTACCTCGTGCGCCCAGAACTTTTGAATTGATTCCGATGTAATTTAATGCATGCGATAAAATAATATCAGAATACTTTGACCATAATTTTTCTTCGCTGCTATCATGATTAAACATCTCTGGTAAAATACCACATTCTATAATACTGTTTAATAGCGATATCTTACTTAGTCTTTTTAATTTTTTCTCAAGAATATCAAAAGCATCTTTTTCTCTAGATATTTCAAAAATCAGGTTTATTATCTCTGATCTCAAGTGAGTACCTATTTTTTAACCAAAAATAATGTAGAAGTTGTGTTAAAACAATATATGAGATCAATAATTTACCTTAAGTTACATATTCATTGTCTTGCTAATAAATCTTATTACCGATAAGTTTCAGACACAAAAATTCTATTTTGTAATTAGATCAAGGCAAAAATGAGTCTGAGTCAAATCGCACGATCCATCAAAGCATCACCCACCTTAGCATTAAATGAAAAAGCTGCAATCCTGAGAGAGAAAGGAGACCCGGTAATACATCTTGGAGGTGGAGAACCAAAGAGCAGAGCGCCTATGGATGCACTGCTTGCTGCTGTTAATTCACTCAATTCTGGCGAAATCCGTTATGCCCCGGCAGATGGGACACCCGAAATTAAAAAAGCAATTATCCGTTATACGGAAGAATATTATCACAGAAAGGTAAACCCTGAAAATGTTATTGCAAGCAGCGGTGCTAAACAAGCAATTATGGTTGCGCTGCAAGCTATTTTAAATCCGCAAGAGGAAGTTATTTTTCCGGCACCGTATTGGGTTAGCTATCCAGATATGGCAAAACTATGCGGCGCTATCCCGGTTGCAGCATTGCCGGAAGACGGAACATTTTATCCGCGGTTAAAAGATATTGAACAGAGAGTTGGTTCATACACAAAAGCAGTTATCATCAATAGTCCAAATAATCCAAGCGGCGCTTATTACTCGCAAGAATTTATTGCAGATATAGTTGACTTCTGCGAACGAAAAGGAATTTATTTAATTATGGATGATATCTATCATCGATTATTATTCGATGGTAAGAAACCATACAGCGCATACGACTTCACAAAAAAATCTGTTGAGGAATCAAAACTATTAATTGTTAACGGTGTGTCGAAGCAATATGCAATGACCGGATTTAGAATCGGCTGGGCTGTTGGAAATAAAAAGTTAATCGAGGCGATGGCAAATATTCAAGGGCATCAAACATCGGGTCCTTCCGTTTTATTACAGAAAGCTGCTGTTGGTGCGCTTAATGGAATTCAATCCAGTGTTGAAAGTTTACGCGTTACACTTGAAAACAACCGGAATGTTTTAGTTGAACTATTACAGTCATTCAGCGGTGTTAAAGTCCATATACCCGATGGAACATTTTATTTATTTGCAGATTTTTCAGCTTACGAAAAAGATTCTCAAAAACTTTCGAATTATTTGATTGATAAAGTAATGGTACTAACAGTACCGGGTAAAGAATTTGGTATGGATGGTTATTTAAGAATTAGTTATTGCGGAACGATAAAAGATATAACTGATGGAATTGAAAGAATGAAATGGGCGCTTGATCCGAATTCTCCCAACGAACTTTACATTGGTGATCGTAAACTTGTGAGGGATTGGTCATGAGCAAATATTTGGAATTCAATACACCGGCAAGCAAGCAAGCACAAGAATTAGCTTCGGATTTCCGTCTGAAGAATCAAGGTTTAACTTATCTCGATCGTGTTTACTGGAATTTGCCGGAAGAAGCACTTTACGAAGAAGCCGTTTTCCGTAATGAAGCCAAGCTTGTTAAAGGCGGTGCAATTTTAGTAAACACCGGCAAGCATACAGCACGTGCTGCTGCGGATAAATTTGTTGTTCGGGAAGAATCAACCCAAAAAGATATTTGGTGGGGAACATACAACCGTCCCTATGCACATGCAAAATGGTCGCAGTTAATGGGGCGTTTGCAAGCATGGGCGCAAGGCGAAGAATTTTTTGTGCAAGATGTTTATGCCGGTGCCGATCCCGATTACAAAATGCCGGTTCGAATAATTACAGAGAAAGCATGGCAGTCTCTTTTTGTACGCAACATGTTTATTACAACAGAGAACAAAGACGAATTGAAAAATTTCGTCCCCGAGTTCACTGTTATTGCAGTACCGGGTTTCAAAGTTGACCCAATTACGGACGGAACAAGAACAGATACCGGCATAATTTTAAACTTCGATCAGAAAACTGCAATTATTGCCAACACTCTCTATGCCGGTGAAATAAAGAAATCTATTTTCACCGTTCTTAATTTTCTCTTAACATATAATGATGTACTGCCGATGCATTGTTCTGCAAACGTAGGTAATGAAGGTGATGTAGCATTATTTTTCGGTTTAAGCGGAACCGGTAAAACAACTTTATCAGCTGACCCGAAACGTAGATTAATCGGCGATGATGAACACGGCTGGAGCGGACAAGGTGTTTTCAATTTTGAAGGAGGGTGCTACGCAAAAGTGATTCGTCTTTCGCAAGAAAGTGAACCGCAGATTTATGAAACAACACACCGTTTCGGTACAATTTTAGAAAATGTTGTGTTCGACCCGGTATCAAGAAAGGTTGATCTGGATGACGATACTATTACGGAAAACACACGCTGCTCATACCCCATTGAATTTATTCCAAATGTTATTGAAGAAGGATATGTGCGTACACATCCGAGAAACATTATTTTCTTAACATGCGATGCATCCGGAGTTATGCCGCCAATTGCACGGTTAACACCGGAACAAGCGCAGTATCATTTCATAAGCGGATACACATCAAAGATAGCCGGAACGGAAATCGGTTTGGGTATTGAACCGCAGATAACTTTTTCGGCATGCTTCGGCGGGCCGTTCATGGTTCGTCATCCATTCGATTATTCTGAAATGTTGAAACAAAGATTACTTAAACACAAAGCAAATGTTTGGTTGGTGAATACCGGCTGGGTAGGCGGAAGATTTGGTGTCGGAAAAAGAATCAGCATCCGCCACACAAGAAATTTGTTGAATGCTGCTCTCGATGGAAAACTAGATAATGTGAAATACAGAAAAGATAAATTGTTCGGGTTCGAAGTCCCGATGAGCTGCCCCGAAGTGCCTGAAGATGTTTTGTACCCCGAAAACTCATGGGGCAATAAAGACGAATACTGGAAAAAGTACGATGCGCTTGCTGCTCGGTTTGTAGAAAATTTCAAGCTCTTTGAAAAAGGATGTACCCAGGAAGTAATCAACGCCGGACCGAAACGGCTTTCACAAATTAAATAATTCGTAAAATTACAACTCCTCCCCGTCACACTGAGCGACTCGACTGAGCTCGTCGAAGTGAAGGGGGGGAAAGAATCAATGTACGAAATTTGTAGGTCGATTCGCTGAATCGACCTAATTGTTAAGAACACAACGCACCGCGATGTATTGCGTCCCTTAACTATAATTCAATCTTAACCTAACATATTGGGGACAAAGGGTGGCGCCGGATTTGTAAAAAAATCGGAATGGTCATGAGACCATTCCGTACACAATAAATTTGTAAAGACGCACTATCTATCGGGGCTCTATCTCGCCGAGAAGTGCGTCTCTGTTTTTCTTTCCATTCTAATTTCCAAATATTATATTGTGCCGAAAAATTTCACATCTTAAATAATAACGGGGTTTAGATTGCCGATATCAAAACATGTGCATAAAATAGGCATATCGCATACGATGAAAGTTGCGCAAGAAGCAAAAGAGCTTCTGGCTAAAGGCGAAGATATAATTGATTTAAGTGTAGGCGAGCTCGATTATCCAACGCCGCAAAATGTAAAAGATGCTGCTATTCGTGCTATTAATAATAATCAAACTAAGTATACTTTAAATGCCGGTACAATAGAACTGCGTAAAGCAATTTCAGAAAAATTAGAAAGGGAAAACGGAGTTGAATACTCACCGAATGATATAATTGTCTCCAACGGAGCGAAACAATGTCTGTTCAATGCAATCAATGCAATTGTTTATGTTGATGATGAAGTAATTTTTTCCGCACCATACTATGTTTCTTATCCCGAAATGGTTTCCCTTGCCCACGGCACATCGGTGATTATTCCAACTACGGAAGAAACCGGGTTTAAAATTACTGCCGAAATGTTAAGACAAAAGATTACTACACACACCAAACTTTTGATTCTTTGTAATCCATCAAATCCGACCGGTTCTGCATTCTCAAAAAAAGAATTGGAAGAGATTGCCGATGTAGTTGAAAAAGGGAAATTTTATGTTCTTACTGATGAGATTTATGAAAAGATGATTTATGATGATAACAAGTTTGTATGTTTTGCATCGCTGAGTCAAAAAATAAAAGAGAAGACAGTTGTAGTTAACGGAATGTCTAAATCATTTGCAATGACCGGCTGGCGCCTCGGTTATGCAGCCGGACCGGAACATATAATTAAGGCGATGAATAAAATTCAAAGTCACACAACATCCAACGCATCATCAATTTCACAAGCCGCTGCTGTTGAAGCACTTAACGGACCGCAAGATTTTATCGAGACTATGAGAAAAGATTTTGAAGAACGCCGGGATTCATTTTACAACGAACTAACATCTATAAAAGGAATTACTTGTTATAAACCGGAAGGTGCATTCTATTTGTTCCCGAATGTCTCTTCATATTTTGATAAATCATCTAACGTAATGAAGATTACAAATTCATTCGACCTTGCAATGTATTTGTTGTATGATGCCAAGGTTGCGGTAGTACCCGGAAGCGGTTTTGGTTCGGAAGGTTACATCCGCCTCTCTTATTCTACTACAAAGGAAAA
The DNA here is from genome assembly GCA_020723165.1 of Melioribacter roseus. Classification (GTDB taxonomy): domain Bacteria; phylum Bacteroidota; class Ignavibacteria; order Ignavibacteriales; family Melioribacteraceae; genus DYJK01. The sequence continues at coordinate 9,078 of DYJK01000028.1, forward strand.
ATTGAGTGAGGCTGTTGAGAGAATAAAGAATTCACTTTACAAATTATCTTGAAGACTATAAGGTCATGTAAGACTGCAAAGCTTTGTAGACTTTTTCCACATGCATTTTTTCGCCGGTCCACAATTCATAAGATTTAGCACCTTGTTCAACGAACATAGTCAAACCGGTAATGATTTTTGCTCCTTGTGATTCAGCAATCTTAAGTAATTTTGTTTTAACCGGGTTATAGATCACATCAAAAACGATTTGGTCCTTCGTGAATGATTCCGGGATTGAAGTGGCGGAATCGTCAACATTAGGATGCATTCCCATTGAAGTAGTATTAACAATCATTTTTGAATTTTTAAAGATATCTACTAAATCAGGCGGCATAAGAGGATGAGCTTTAAAATTGTTGAACAACATTTTAACCGAAAAATATTCTTTAAGAGATTCACCTATCTGTTCGGTACGGTTTACAATATGTATCTGCTCGACTTTAAAATACCGGATCAATGCATAAATAACACTACGTGCTGCACCCCCGGCACCAATCACGGTTACTGTTGATCCTTGGAGTTCATCTTTGAAGGGATTCAAAGTTTCAATTACGCCCATAACGTCTGTGTTGTAACCGTGAAGAATCCCGTCTTCGTTAACAACTGTATTAACTGCACCAATAATATTTGCTTCTTCCGATACATCTTTAAGCAGAGGTAAAATTTTTTCTTTTAACGGAAGTGTAACATTAAATCCTTTTATTCCCAGAGCCACCATTCCTTTGAGAGCATCTTTAAGAGAACTTGCCGGAACATCAAAAGGTAGATAAATAAAGTTCAGCCCGGATAATTCGAAAGAGATATTATGCATCAAAGGTGAATAGGAATGTCTAATCGGGTGGCCGATTATACCTACAATTTTAGTATTAAAGTTAAATTTATTTTGTGACTGCATTTTCTCGATTAGGATTTATTGTCATCAATTAATTTAGTAAAAAGTTTTGAAGATTTAACTTCGGGATAATCTCTTGTAAATTCATTCCTGATATTGGGGTCGAGTTCGAATGCGGAACGTAAACATTCAATTGCTTCGTTTGTTTGACTGATTAGGAAATGTATTTTTGCTTTTCCGTAGAAAGAGTTGGCGTGTTTCGGTTTCAATTTAATGCATTCATCGTAAGCGTTTAAAGCTTCTAACCATCGCCCGGCTTCGAATAATGTTTCGGCAAGTTTAAGCCGCGAATGAAAATTATCCGGATTTATTTCAACAGCTTTTTTAAAACTTTCTATCGAGTCATTCATCTGACCCAATGAATATTCCAGATCGGCTTTTGCAAACCACGCATCTTCGGGATTACTTGTAAGGGCGATTGCAGAATTAAAATCTTTTAATGCTAACTGGTATTTGCCGACTACATCATAACAATAACCTCTTGCAAGAAATGCTTCATAATATTCTGCATCAAGTTTAAGAGCTTCAGTATAGCATTTAATTGCTTGTGGATAAGAATCTAACTCTTCGTATAATTGTCCTAAGTTGAAAAGAACAGTTTCATCATAGGGATCTAGTTCGTAAGCTTTCTTATATGAATTCATCGCATCTTGTGTTCTACCGGTTTTTGCGTATGCAAATCCGCAGTTAAACCATGAACTAGAAAAATCGTCTTTAAGTGCTATCGATAATTCAAAAGCATTGATAGCTTTTTCGAATTGTTCTTGTCTAAGGTGAACAATTCCTTTGTTGTACCAGCCGGTAAAACTATCCGGCTCGATTTCTAAGTACATATCATAGGAATAAGATGCAGAGTTGAGTTGGTCCATACTTTCGTAACAATAACCGAGTTCATACCATGCTTCGGCGTAATTTTTATCCATCTGGACAGTTTTATTGAAATAGCCGATTGCTTCATTAAATTTTTCTTTTTTCTCGTAAAGTACGCCCAGGTTAAAAATTATTTCTTCGTTACCCGGTTCGATAAGGAGGGCTTTCTTGAGCGAATCTACAGCATCATCAAACAAGCCAAGATTATCTTCGGCTATAGAAATGTTTATATAAGTTTCAACATCGTTGGGATTTAACGATAATGATTTCTGAAAACATTTATATGCCTCATCGAACAAAAAAGAGTTGTTTAGAAAAATTCCTTTGTACTGCCATGCTTCGGAATTGTAAGGTGCCACTGAAAGTACGGCATCTATGATGTAAAGTCCATCCTCAATTAAATCGTATTCTAAACAAAGTTGGATTGAATCTTCTATGAAATCCAGAAAAGCAAGAACTTGTCCGTTCTCTATATATTCTTTACAAGTTTTAATTTTCGCTTTTGCTTCATTCTCATCATAATATGTATCGTAATCGTCACCTAAATAGTCTTCGGGAAAACTCATCTATACTCCGTATTAATTCTGTGGGAAAATGTATTACTAAGGGAAGTTAAAATCAAGTTGATTTTAATATTAGAATTTTTGGCTTGAAGTAAAAATAATTTTTACTTGACTTTAGCAAAGAATTTTTTCTATCTCATTAGAAGGAATATCTTTTATTCCTTTTGAAATGTGGAAAGAATAAACATCTAGACCCGTGTTAAATTTTCTATTAAAGGATTCTTTTATATGTTCAACATAGCGATTAGTAGAATCTCTACTTACTAAATGAAAAGTGCTTCTCTTGGGCGTACAACTGATCATCTTAGAGCCGAAAACGCCGGGATAGTTTGCGGATTTTTCTACGATGTAATCACACGTGTCACAGCTCAATTCATAATCCTGGGATAAACTCCAGTGTGATTCGGTTATATATTTACCGAAATCCGAGAGCAGATTTTTTTTAAGTACCTTTATTGCACTTTCGGATCGTGTACGTTCTTTTACATTATATAGAACCCTATTAAATATTTTACGCGGCAGCATATGATAATGTCTTAATAGAAAATCCAATTCTACATCTCTTAAATTTTTTATTCCCCAGATGTAAAGTCTCAATCCTTTAACACCTACATCGCATTCTTCAATCCTTTCGTTACAAGTATTTTGCGGATTGATGATTTTTTCACCGGTATCAAAAATTATAAGCTCGAAATTATCCGACTTTGGTAATATCGTTTTATATTCCAGTGTCCTAAGGTCAATGTAAAATAGGCGGTTCTCTTTTTCGAATCTTGTGGTGTATAGATGTGCGTAATTGGAAATCTTGCCTATAACCGATAAATCATTCTTTCTTATTAGATTCATAAGACTATCACATTCAATAGAAATGTTGAATGCTTTTTTCAAAGCATAAGCAAGACCTACTTGATGGGAAGATGTTTTTCCAAGCCCTAAACATTCCGGTATGTCGGATGTTATCAATAGATCGCATCCTTTATTTAGATATCTTTCCTGGTATAATAATTTTATAATTCCTAAAGTTAGTTTGTCTTGCTGGGAATATTTGTCAATGCTCTCCAAATGAAAAGTGTTAATTATTTTTGTCTGTGCATCTGCAATATTAATTAATGTATCATGCCTTTTTCTTATAACAACAGCGGTGTATTTATTTAATGCCACCGATACCAATACCCCATCGTTATAATGAGTATGATCTCCGAGAAGGATTAAACTTGCCGGGGTTAGAGTTGCGTGAACGCCTTTCGAATCGCCATATATCTCTGTGAATTTTCTTTTGGCTGATATTAGTTCTTGCGAAACTATACTACTTCCATTTCCCATCTCGTTCCTAAATAAAATATCGAGCAAAGAATGTTATTGTCTTATTTAAATTTACTTTTTTTTTTGAATTAAAATCAAAGGAATTCTTAAAGGGAATGGAAATAAAAAAATGTCTAAATAATGGGGATCGGTTGATTAAAAAAAACTTTACTGCATATTATGATAAACCGATTGTACATCATCATCTTCTTCTATTACTTCAATTAACTCATTTACCTCGTTTTGCTGCTCGCTGCTTAATTCTTTGTAATTACTTGGAATGTATTGGAATTCGGTAGCGTTTATCTCAAGCTCTCTCTCTTCAAGAGCTTTTTGCATATTACCGAATTCCTGGAACGGAGTATAAATATAGATGGAGCTATCATCATAATTAAGTTCATCCAGACCGAAATCGATTAAATCAAGCTCAAGTGATTCTAGATCAGTAACTTTAGATTTATCAACTTTGAACAAAGCTTTCTTTTCGAACATAAATGAAATTGAGCCGGCATTACCGAGACTGCCTTCATATTTTCTAAAATAATGGCGTACATTGGCAACAGTTCTTGTGGGATTATCGGTTGCACATTCAACAAGTACGGCAATTCCATGCGGTGCATATCCTTCGTAAACAATTTCCTGGTAGCCGGCAGTATCTTTAGATGAAGCTCGTTTAATAGCTGCTTCAACTTTGTCCTTAGGCATATTGACGCTTTTTGCATTCTGTATTGCAAGTCTCAGTTTCGAATTCGATTTTGGATCGGGCCCGCCACCTTTAACAGCAATCTCAATATCTTTACGCACTCTGTTAAATGCTTTAGACATGCGTGCAAAACGCGCAAACATTTTATGTTTTCTAGTTTCGAATATGCGTCCCATCGGAATTCACCTTTGTTTAGGAAATTGTTAAAAGTGTTTTTTCAAATTTAGTTAATTGTTCCGATATTTTAATGGTTTGAAGAAAAGAAGTTAGACGTAGAGTTTTTGATATTCTTTTTGCAGTATTCCGGTAATTTCCCCCGGTACACCTCTGTTGATTAACTTACCGTCGAATTCAACAACGGGGGTTATTTCGTTAATGGTACTTGTGATAAATATTTCGTCGAAGCTATATACTTCATTTATGCTGATAGATCTTTCATCCGTTGCAATTTGATTATCGCTGCAAATATTCAATACTTGTTTACGCGTAATGCCGGGCAGAATAAAATTGTTCAGAGACGGGGTGATTACAACACCATCTTTAACAAAAAAAATATTCGTATGTGTTCCTTCGGTAATTATTCCGTTGCGATACCAAATAATTTCCGAGTACCCTTCATCTTTGGCTTTCCTTTGAGAAAGCACATTTGGCAATAACAAGGTTGATTTTATATCGCATCTCATCCAGCGAATGTCTTCTTCCAATCCGGCTTTGATTCCTTTAGTAAACTCGTCATATTTAGGAGGGAAAGCCTCAACATAAATAAAGATATTCGGCGTGATGGAATCATCGTAAGCATGTCTGCGCGGAAACTGGTTACCACGAGTAATTTGGATGTAAGCAGCGGCAAAATCATTTATCAGTTTATTTTGTTTAAGTAACTCACTAATAACATTTTCCAGGTTACTTAAATCTGGCTCCGGGATATTAGTTTTTCTTAAACTTTCCTTAAGTCTTTTCAAGTGCGCATCAAACAAAAATATTTTACCGTTATAACATCTAATCACTTCATAGATGCTGTCACCGAATAATAATCCTCTGTCGAAAGGAGAGATTTGAATTTTTTCAAGCAGAAGTATTTTACCATTGTAGTAAGCAAGCATATAAGTCGGGAAAAATTTTTAGATTGATGATAAAGATAATCTTAAAGAATTGATATTGAAATGAAAAAATAAAACCCGAAATCTTTACGAAGTCGGGTTTTTTTGAGCTGGCGGACGGATTTGAACCGCCGACCGGCTGATTACAAAGGGGAGGGCTATCATAGCCAATTTCCCGGATTAAATGTGTATTCAAATAGTGAGTGCTTTTGTGGGTAATAGACCTACATTATGTACTTAATAAAATATAAAACTTCACCTTACTGGCAAGTTGTTTATAAACGCAATGGTAAAAGAACAAAAGTATCAACCAAAGAAAAAAAGAAATCTGATGCGCTCAGATTTCTATTAAATTTTGAAGATAACCTTAAGAAAAAGTTAATCACTCCTATAATTTCTCTTCAAGATTTTAAGAAATCTTACATCAATTATTTAGAAATATCCAAATCAAGGACCTATAAAAGAAGCGTAAAAGCTTCATTTGATGAATTACACAAAGCTGTAGGTGAAAGAACAATTAATAATATTACAAAACAAATTGCTGAATCTTTCGTTCTTAACAAATTTAAGGATTCAAAATATGTTGCTCATTCGCACTTAAGAAACCTTAAGGCAGCTTTCAATAAAGCTATTGAATGGAATTACATTCCGGTTAATCCTTTCGTAAGAATTAAACTTCCTACAATACCAACACCTATACCGGCATTCATTACTGAAATTGAACTAGAAGAAATTCTTGAAAAAACTAATAGTGAATTGCTTAAAGATATATTTGTTACTCTCTACAATACTGGTATGAGAGCTGGTGAAATATGTAACCTTGAATGGAATGATATCGATTTAGACAAACGGTTTATAAAAATAAGTAACAAAGAAGATTTCCTAACAAAGAATCGAAAGGAAAGGGTTGTGCCTATTAATGATAACGTAATGAAAATACTTGATAGAAGATTTCCCAAAATCATAAATATTAATTCAAAACAATATGTTTTTTACAGAGTGCTGGGGGTAAAGCTAAATGTTGATTATCTAAGTAAGAATTTCAAACGTGCTGTTAGAGCTGCTGGAATTGGTGACCAGATACACCTACACACGTTACGGCATTCTTTCGCATCATGTTTGGTACAGAAAGGTGTTAGTTTGTATGTAATCCGGGATCTGCTTGGCCATTCAGATTTAAAGACTACACAGATCTACAGTCACCTTCAGCAGCAAAACTTATTTGATGCAGTTAATCTGTTATCAAAATGAATTCAATCCATGTGAGTGAAATACCGGCGGTATATTTGTGAGCTGAGGGATAAAGCGAACAATTATACTTGAGCAAAGCGAGAAAAGCCGGTATTGAACATAAACATAAAGTTAATTATGTAATACTGGCTGCCTATAGATTGATGAGCTGAAATTATACACATAAAAGGTTGACCTATTATTAAAATGGTCTTAAAAGTGATTTAATACACAATAGCACATAAATTATTAACTAACTAAGAAAGTGAGATAAGCATGGAAAAATTCATTCCTCTATGGGAAAGAAGGAGATTAAAATTAACTCCTAGAATGAAAGAATACCTTTACCTGAAAAACAGAAATTACAAACACGCACAAATTGCTAGTATAATGGGTTTAAAAATATCATCTGTTAACTCTTTATCGTATGAAACAAAACAGAGATTAAAAAACCTCCGATACTATGAGGAAATATCAAAAATGTGAGGTAGTATGTTACTGATAAGAATATTTTTTTATTTATTCATTTGGATAATCTTTCTAATCATTTCAATGGTCGTAGGAAACTATAAAAAGAAATTCTTACTAAGCTTTTTACTTGGATTCTTTTTAGGACCGGTAGGATTAATAATTTTATTCTTTATACCCAGAAAAGTAATTAAGTAAAGGAGCAGCTCTAAATTGAATTAGCTTGAAAAATCATATTGATTTTATCATAACAGAATCTTAGTTTAACTATTGACGATAACATAAAGCGGTGATCCTTCCCGATAGAAAGGAATTTTTATTTTAAATGATTCTGATATTTGATAATATAACAAGCCTTGAGATTCCGGTATCCGTGAGGACCGGCGGTTACTTTATGTACCGCGTCAATCTCAAGGCTTTTTATTTTGACTAAAACATAAAGGAGTAATTATGCAAAACCTAAAATCAAAACCAGTAAAAAATCTCTGTAGATTGAAATTCCAGAACAAAAATGGTTGTATTGATTCAGAAGTAATAGAAAAAAAAGAAATTGAATCAGTTCTTTCTTTTGATTTATCGAGTATTAGAGAACATATTGACAATATTGTAGAAATAAGTCCATTAAGACCGGGAGATGGTTGGAAGATTAACGATTGTACTCAAAGAGCAAAGTTCATTCTTCAGCTTTTCGAAGAGCATTTTTCTTTTGCTATGGACAAGGTGTTAAATGTAAGAGAAGATAGTGCTTACTTTAATAATGCTATAAAAACACTTGATAGCATTATTGATCAAATAAACATTGCAAAAGAAGAATTACAAATACATTTGAGTTATATAGATTTTAAAGAAGATTAAAGCACATAATTAATTTTACTAACCCACAGCAGAATAGAAATATTTTGCTGTGGGTAATTATTAAAAGGTGATGAAATGAAAAAATCAGAATTATGTACTACCCTCGAATTATCAAAGTTGTTTGGAATAACCCGTAGCGATGTAATCAAATGTGTTGCCGAGGGAATGCCGATTATAAAAAGGAATCAGTATAATTTTGTAGAATGCTTTAATTGGTACGCTGATAAGAAAAATCTTTCGATACATCCGGAGAGAGTTTATAAAATTAATATGGATTTTGTTGGAAGGAAATTTTTGCAAATTGAACATTCTAAAGGAATAAAAATTTCTAATCAGGATAGCAAAGGTAGATTAAAAACAGCGCCAGGAGCTTGGGCAAATTTATTGAAAGAAGTCAAGCCGTTGCTAGATGGATTACGTTCTAAAAATAAATCTGTTGGCTAATATTGATGTTGTAAATATAAAGGTGGCAGAATGAAATTAAATGAATTTGAATACCTTGAGGAATACTCTGATGAGAAATTACAACAAGAAATTGATTTTACCAGAATAAGATTATATGACATACTTAAGAACATACGACCTGATCTATCCCTAGAACTATACAACTTGGTTTGGAACATTCCAGCTTTGAAAGATCAACTCTTGAATGTCCCGGATTTAGATTACAAAAAGAAAAGGAAAGAAGAATTAAAACTCGCTGAGAAGAGACAAATCGAACTACAAATGAAGATTGAAAATCTTGATGAAGAATATAGGATGTTAGAAAGAAAATATAATTTCATTAGTGAATTAAATAACGATAGAATATTAGGTCATGATAAAGACAAAATAAAAAAAGAATTAAAGGATCACAGAGATAAAAACAGTACAACTGAGTTAAAACATATTAAGTGGACAAAAAATATTAATCAGTTAGCAGTAGAAATTCTTGAGAAATACATAGAGGATCCTTCGAGGTATAGTTTTAATATTAGGGAAGTGATACAAATTGAATTACTGAAGTATGATTTTTTTACAAATCCAAATTTCAAAAGATGGACAACATTCAATTGCGTTGAAAAGATGTATCGTAATATGAAAAAATGCGGAGATATTTGGACGAAAGCACAACAATTACCGGAAAAGTTACTGTGAAGTGTGAAATATCTACGCATCTTGGAGAAAACAAAAGGAATTTTGGAGAAAGGTTAGGAGAATTATGGAGAAACATGGAGAATGAAATGATTTAGTAGATTAACGATTTTTGCCACATGTTAAAAGTGGCCAAACATAATGTAAAAATTTTTAATCGGAAGCCGTTAGAGGTCATTGCCACTGCCTTTAACGGCTTTCTTAATTTTTGGAGTACTGCTATGCCACAACAAGAAGCAAACGAAATACTTGAGTTACTATCTGAGATTAGTGTTAAAGCTGATGAGTTAAAAGAGAAACTCAACAGTTATAAACCTGATGATGAGTTCGATCAAATAATGGTTGATTGTTTGAAAACATATCTCAACAGTAATTTGTATCTGCTGCTTGAGACATATTCATACTACCATGATCACGTTAATGGCAAATCCCAAACCATCCCTTATGCTGAGTTGATGAATGCCGCTAATGCACTATTAGAATTTACAGAGAGAATAAAGAACGAAAAGAAACAGCCGGCTACAACCGAAGAAGAGCAATTAGCATGGACAAGTTTAGAACAGAAGAAAATTAAATATTCTATTTCTGTTGGTGATTTAATTAGTCAATTAAAAGCTTTTTCTCCTGATGCAAAGACATGGTTTGGCGGTTTGGACTTTAAAAGATTAAAACTACGTGACCACAATCTGCTGGATTTTGAATTTGCTCAGAACGTGTCTATAGGTAAAAATCGCAAAATAGTTGTGAATGAATTACTTGATGAATCAGAGCTGTACCCGGAAGAATAAAGACATTAGTAATCTGTAACAAAATACTTTAGGAGATGGGTGTTATGCTAGAATCATTAAAACAAGTTAACGAGAAAATAAAAGGGATTATTACTCAGATTGATGCAGTACAAAATGAACTGAGCATTTTAAAAACGCCGAACCGTAATGAAAATGAATTAGCCCAGATATTAGTTAGAAGAGTAAGCGCTGCCGGTGTAGAATTGATAGTTGCAAATGATATTATTTATGAAGCGGAGGAATGCATCGATGAGATAGAACTCCAAAATTTTATTAATGAATACTCCGGCGATGCAGCTTAATGAATGATCCTTCCCAAATATTGTTAAGCAGTAATAATTCTGAGATTGAGAGCTCATTAAACCCTCAGCAAGTACAAATGATTTCCAATATAGTTTCGCAGACTGTATATTCTTTACTGTCCAACAAAAGCATTCTTACTAATCTTATTCAATCGAACACCGGTAATAAACCATTAGGCGAGGCATTCAATGAATATGAGAACTATCTTAAAGGTACTGGTTACTCCGATCAGTACCAACGCTCTGTAAAAGCTACATTAAATAAAACAGTAAAATTCTTTAATGAAAACACTCCTCTAAAAAATATTTATGTAAGACAAATCGAGGAGTTTATAATACAATTAATGAAAAGTATGCCTAGAGGTTATAGAGTTCACTTTAGAAATTTAAAAGCGTGTTTCTCAAAGCTGGTAGCATGGGGTCACATAAACAACAGCCCCTTCACAAAAATAAAATTACCAAAGATGCAGAAACAAGAAAATGTTTATGTAACACGCGATGAATTGAACACGATAATTTCTAAAACCACACACCCGGTAATGAAAGAAATGTTCTTGTTTGCGTTTCTAACAGCTTTACGCCTTTCTGAAATTACTAACCTGAAGTGGAATGAAGTAAAATTAGCTGAGGGTATTATAACAATTGGAAGTGCTGAATTTATAACCAAGACTAGAAAGATCCGGCAGATCCCCTTGGTTGATGAACTGATAATAATGTTAAGGAACAAATCCAAAATAATGAATATTGATGGTTATATTTTTTGTAAGGCTGATGGCAAAAAGTATACTGATGACTTTGTTAGTAAATCATTTAAACGAGCATTAAGAAAAACAAATCTTGATCAACATACCCATTTCCATTCTCTCAGGCACTCGGGGATAAGCTTTATGTTAAACAACGGTGTGCCGGTAAACGTAGTAAAAGAGATCGCCGGACATTCTTCAATAGCAGTAACAAATATTTACACACACACCAATCTTGATGAGTTAAAGAATGCAGTAAAATTATTGAACAATAAAAATAATTTTAAAAAAGCTGAGAGTAACAATGGCTAATGTTGAATGGCTCAAAATATATGTAGATTTATTCGATAATAGGAAATTCAGATTGTTGGAAATAGAGAACCCAAAAGACGGAGATCTGTGTATTGCGATCTTTTTCAAATTACTTGTTATGGCTGCACGAATGAACGGGTTTGTATGCTTTAATGAAGACAAATCATATACAAAACAACAGCTATCTAATTTACTCAACCGAAATCAAAAACAAGTTGAAAGAGCTTTAAAGTTGTTAAAACAGTATACACTAATTGATGATATTGGCAAAAAGAACTTTATTAAAATTCATGGATGGGACAAATATCAAAATAGTGAAGCGATAGGAGAGATAAATAGAATTGGACGAGCTGCATACATGAGAGAATACCGGAAAAAGAGAAAAGAGGGACAGCAAACAAAGGAAACTGGAGATAATTCAACCGATAGTGATGTTACAAGTAATGTTACGCGTGATATTACGAGTAATGTTACGGATGATGAGAGTAACAATACAGATAAGAATAGAACAGAGAAAAAAGAAAATAGTAGAAGAAGAAGTAAAGAAGACGAAATAAGAAAGGCGGTCCTTAAGAAGAAAAAATCTCTCGATACTATAAAAGATAAAATTTCTATCAATGATTACAACTATCTAAAAAATCTTCTTGATAAGAAAAAACTTGATGAATTTAACGCTGAATACATGAAGCTCATTCAAGAAATCGAATCAATAGATAAATAGAAATTAGATTGTGGTGATAAGTTGATCGGTATAAAACATAATATTAATGAAGCAGTAAAAGCATTTAAGAATATGCAGCAGAGTGTAGTTAAAGCTGAATTATCTGCTAATAAAAAGGTTGCAAAGCAAGTAGTTACTGAGATTGTTAAGAATGCACGCGAGAGGTATTCTATAAAAGCTTCTGACTTGAAAGATTCAATTGATGTTAAACACGGAACCGGTAAGAAAGTTACTGCACGGATAGTTATTTCAAACAGAAGAATTCCTCTAATCAAATTTAATGCTAAACCTACAGCAACCGGTGTGAGTGTAATGGTATTACGAAGTAGAAGAAAAATTATAAAGGGCTCATTTATCCCGGTCCTAAAAAGCGGTCATGTAAATGTATTTGTTAGAAAACGTGTAGGTAGTATACGTGTACATCGTTTACCGATAAAACAGCTTTATGGTTTATCGGCTGCTAAGATGTTAGTTAATGAAAGAACAATGCAGATTGCTGCAAATAAAGTATTCGAAAAATTTGACGAGATATATGCACATGAACTTGAATATTATCTTAATAAGAAACCTTAGCATAATGGATTTTGGGTCCTTTCTCGATCTTTTTCTTGAACGGCTGGCTCCGACGCCTCGAATTTGTATTCTGGGTGATAAGCTAGAAGATGATTTCCCGTTCCCATTTTTAGGTATAAATTGAATGGATGTAAATACTACAGAGCTAGCAAAAATACTGGGAATTACAAGGCGATATGTAAATATACTTGCTGATAAAGAAGGTTTACCAAAAAAGGGACGTGGGAAATACGATACATCTAAAGCAGTACCCTGGTTCATTGAATTTGTTAAAGCTGAAATAGAAAAGAAGTACAAGAAAAAACTTGAGAAAGTTAGTAGTGCGGATCCACAGACAAGGCTTAATAATTACAGAGCTGATGAAGCATTATTAAATTTATTGGAAAGACAAAGAAAACTTATACCAGTTGATGAACAACTTCAAGTATGGAAAAATGAGACGCTTTCGATCAAAAGGGAATTATATGGGATCCCCAATAAAATATCTCATAAATGTTTAACAGCACAATCGAAAAACGAAATAAATGAAATTTTAACTCATGCTATCAATAATGCATTAGAAAAATATGCAAATGGAACAATCGACATACCCCCAGCCAATACCTGGGACAATAATTTACCAGACACTTTACAGAATGGTAACAGACCTGAGAACATATCTCAGACCGAAGCCAAGAATAAGCGTAAGTGAATGGGTTGAAAAATACCGGTATTTATCGCCTGAAGATTGTGAGAACCCCGGGCAGTGGAGTTTTCAAGGTTTTGAATATCTAAGAGGATTTATGGATGTTTTTAATGATCCAACGGTGAAGATGATTACAGCAATAAAATCAGCGCAGACTGCTTTTACTCAAGCGGCATTGAATATGATTGGGTATATAATCGACATACAGCCAGGACCTATTCTTATTGCTTATCCAACTGAGGGAAGTGTAAAAAAATTCTCGAAAAGGAAATTAAATCCCATGCTGAGGGATACATCAGTTTTAAGTGGAAAGGTTTCTGAACCTCGTAAACGTGATGGTGATAATGCAATTTTGGAAAAATCTTTTCCCGGCGGATTTATATCAATGATTGGTACTAATTCACCTAATGCCCTCAGCTCACAGAGTGTACAATACTTATTCATTGATGAATTAGACAGAATTCCTTTTGAAGCTGGATTTGAGGGTGATACTATAAAGGTATTACAGAAAAGACAACAAGGATTTTCAAATTATAAGTGTGTGGTAATATCAACTCCAACAATAAAGGGAATAAGCAGAATTGAAGATTCATTTGAAAAATCTGATCAACGATTTTATTTCGTTCCTTGTCCGCATTGTAGTCATTTTCAAACACTAAGATTTGAAAACTTGAAAGGTTGGAGGATTGATAAAGGATTGTACGATTTAGAAAACACATATTATGAATGTGAGAATGAACAATGTAAAGCTGAGTTGAGAGAAAGAGATAAATTTTACATGGTAGAAAATGGAGAATGGAGAGCACAAAAACCGGAAATAAAAGATCATGCCGGGTTTTTCATTAATGAGTTATATTCTCCTCTTTCTACTTGGGCAAATATTGTTAAGCAGTTTATAGACGCAAAAAATAATCAGCTAAAATTAAGAAGCTTCAAAAATCTTGTATTAGGTGAAGTATGGGAAGATATGACAACAAAGGATATGGATTCAAATGAACTAATGAAAAGATGTGAGCATTATGGACCTGAATTACCTAATAGCATAGCAATTTTAACTGCCGGTGTTGATGTCCACGATGATCGTTTAGAAATAATTGTAAAGGGATGGGGATTGTTTGAAGAGAGTTGGTTAATTGATTATAAAATATTACGTGGTGATCCATCAACAAATAAATTATGGATTGATTTAGACCAGACGCTTTCGAAAGCGTATCCTCACACCTTTGGAGCCTCACTTCTTATATCTGCTGTTTGTATCGATGCAATGGGCCATTTCACACAGCAAGTTTATAATTATACAAAACATGATGCTCGTAAGAAAAGAAGGATATATGCTATTTACGGAAAGAGTGGTGATAATCTTCCTATTATAAATTTTCATCCATCACAAACAAGAAAGGGAAATTCTTTTGCTGTGGGTGTTGATACTGCTAAAGAATTAATCTATTCAAGATTATCAATTACTGAGTTTGGCCCGGGTTATATGCACTTTCCGTATGAAGTTTCAATTGATCGGCAAACCAAGAAAGGATTTGTGATAGATAAAGAGTATTTCGAACAGTTAACATCTGAAAAACTAATTACGTTATATGATAAGGGAATTCCAAAAAGAATTTGGAAAAAGTTAAGAGCCAGGAATGAAGCTCTTGATCTTGAAGTGTATGCAACTGCGGCATATTACACACTGCAACTTGATGAACATAGAATATCAAAAATTTTGGAAGATATTAAATACAAATCAGAATTATTGAAGAATCCGCCGGATAAAAAGGAAAATGAACAAAAACCGATAAGTGTTTATAAAAATAATTGGGTTAACAGCTGGCGTGATGGATTTTAATTAAACTAAAAAGGTAGTGAAGATGAATAATAACAACCAATATGAAAATGAGAAAGTAAAAATTAAGGGAGAAAGAAAAGTTTTAGAATTACCTTTGCTTGAATTAGTATTAATGCTTTCTCAAAAAATTATCCATCTTGAAGCAACACAAAAAGTAATGAATGAAAAGTTCTTACAATTGCTGAAGGTTGTTATAAAAGATACAGTACACGAAAACAATCTTGAAAAGATTATGAGTCATATTAATAATGAAATTGAGGTAGAGAAATCAAAAATTATAAATGAAATTATCCAGCAGCATAAATAAGGAGATTTGTTATGGCAAACAAAGGTATAGTAAATACAGTAACACTTATCATAGACGGCAAAAACAATTCAGTAAGTGCAATTAAGTCCGCAGAGGGTGACATTACCAAATTATCAGATTTAATTAAAAATACCGGTTTGAGTGTAGATTCACTTGGCGGTGCACTTGGTAAAATGTTTGCCGGTTTTTCAGTGGGCTGGGCTGCCAGTGAACTATTTCAATTCATGAAAGGTGTTATTAACACTGCTGATGAATTATATAAAATGTCTCAAAAGACTGGTATCAGTGTTGAATCCTTATCCACCTTAAGATATGCAGCTGATTTGAGTGGGGTGGAATTAGAGTCTTTTGAATCTTCAATTATAAAATTTAATAAAGCAATTTATGAAGCAGAGGACGGGAGTGGAGAAACTGCAGAAGCTTTCAAAAAACTCGGTATAAATTTGAAAGACTCTAATGGAATTTTAAAAGATGCAGAGCAATTATTCTTTGAAACTTCCGATAAACTATCCGTAATGGAAGACGGTACACAGAAAGCAGCTCTCTCTTTGAAATTGTTCTCGAAGTCTGGTGCTGATATGATTCCCTTATTGAATGAAGGGACTACCGGGCTTAATAAATTAATGCAAGAAGCTCGTAATCTTGGAATTGAAATGTCTACAAATACAGCAATGCAAGCGCAAATGTTCAATGATCAATTAACTACATTAAAGTATCAAGCTGAAGGTATAGCAGTTGAAGCATTACCGGGGTTATTAGATGAACTCTCTGAGATTGCATATTGGTTTCAAAATTTCAACTGGGAAAATTTTTGGAGAGTGATGGTCCTTTGGGAAGAACCAAAAGGATTTTCTGAATGGAAGAAAAATGCTGCAGAAGCTGCGAAAGCCAGAAATGAACAATTGCAAAAGCAGAATGAAATTAATGCTGCAAAGGAAAAAGAAGAAATTCTTACACAAAACCAGTTAAGAATGCAAAAAGCTCTCAGTGACGGTTGGCGTGAACAAAAACTAATCATCGTTAATGAGCTAATTGGAAATGGAATCGATAAAACTACGATCGCTTTCTATCAATTGATGAATAATGTAGAAGCCCTGAAAGAAAAATATAAAGGTATTCCCGAAAGTCAGAAGATCCTCAATTCCTACGTTGAAGAATGGATGTTGCAAAATGATATAATGAATAATACTAACCTTCCATCTTTATTAACCAAAATGAATTTGTTAAGCGATAAATTTGGCACGATACCGGCAGCACTAGAACTAGCAAATTTTTACGCTGATCAGTTAGCACAAAAAGCCGGCAAGATGTATGGAAGTGATGATGTTACTCCAACCGGACCAGAAAGAATGCCTGGGCAAACCAACCAACCAATAAAAACATTATTACCTTTACCGGATATGGAAGAAATTATGAAAAGATTCCATATAATTGAAGCAAGATCCACAGAGGTTACCGCTGGTATGACCTTAGAGTTTTTAGTTCTAGAAGGTGTTATATCTAATTCACTTGGAAATATGGCATCGGCAGCGGAAATGGCATTTGTCGGATTTGGTGAAAAGAATCGTGCATTCTTTGAAGCATACAAAGCATTCGCTGTAGCTCAAGCTTTAATTGACACATATACTAGTGCCAATGCAGCTTACAAAGCTATGGCGGGAATTCCATTCTTCGGACCAGTACTGGCTGCCGCTGCTGCAACAGCAGCTATTGTCTATGGTTTAGGAAATGTTGGGCGGATTGCATCTTTACAACCAGGTTCGCGCGGCAGCGGCGGAGGATCGGCAAGTACGCCAGCTCTTCATATTCCAAGTTATAATAATTCTCAAGTAATTAACAACAATACACAAACAGATAATACTAAAACAGTAACCATTCACATACATTCATACGGTGGGTATGGAAGCGATGCTGACCGGGAAGTAAGAGAAAGACTTGCGCCAGCGATTAACCGAGCTTACCGGGATGGTGTATTTGATTTTTAATTGGAGGATAAATGAATAATGAAGAAATAGTAAACTTCAAGATCCCACCTGAAAGGTTTAATGAATTCATTGTACAAAAACTCATTGATATTGAAGCAAAATTACAATGGCAGAATAATCAAATAAATGGGATTGTCATATTACTTAAGAATAAGGATGAAAAATTCAACGTGATCGAATATGTAAAAAATTCTAAAGAAGAAATCAGAAATATTCGGTTAGAAATAATTGCAGAAATAATTAAGAGGTATACTTAGGGTTGATTATTTGATTTCACTTCGATAAGTTCAAAATCGAAAAAGCAGAAAAGTTCGCAAATGATAAAAGTTTCTTTACAAAGAGAAAGCTGGATCGATTATAGGGATTGCGAACCCCTTTGCTTGTCGATACAGCTTTTTCATTTTAAACCTACAAAAACACTCGGTACATTTTCGGTACACATTAATCAGAGGGACATTAAAAAACACAAAAAGAAAAGCCCCTATATCTTTCGATTTCGGGGCTAATTGAGCTGGCGGACGGATTTGAACCGCCGACCGGCTGATTACAAATCAGCTGCTCTACCAGCTGAGCTACGCCAGCATCTCAAAAATTGCGGCACAAATCTAAAATAAATTACCATTCTATGCAAACTTTCGTAATTTTCTGGAAAATAAATTTGAGTTATGATTACAAAAAACGAGTTAAAATATTATTCCGATCTTAATTTGAAGAAAAATAGAAATGAAGAGAGAAAATTTATTGTTGAAGGTCCAAAACTAATAACCGAGGCATTGGTTTCTAACTATGAATGCGAATTGATTTTGTCTTCATTTAAGTTTTTTGAAGATAGCCCTGAGTTTTTTAATCATAGATATGTTAAGAAAAATAATATCGAATTGATAAAACAAAAAGAACTCGAAAAAGTCTGTGATACAACAACTCCGCAAGGAATAGCTGGTGTTTTTAGGTTTCGCGAAGCAGACGAAATAAATAATATAGTAGGAAGTCTAATCGTAGCGTTAGAAAATGTTTCTGATCCGGGGAATATGGGAACAATACTTCGTAACTGCGATTGGTTTGGAATTAGAACTGTTATGTTGAGTGAAAATTGTGCGGAAGTTTATAATCCCAAAACAATAAGAGCTTCTGCCGGATCTTTGTTTCATCTAAATATTATAGCGGTAAAAAATTTTTATGAAGAAATTAAAAAAGTAAAAGATAATGGGTACAAAGTTCTTTGTACTGATATTAAAGGCGAGAATATTTTTAAGTTTGGGTTACCGGAAAAGTTAGTAATAGCATTATCAAGCGAAGCACACGGACCTACCGAAAAATTATTATCCATTTCAGATCATATTGTAACAATTCCTAAAAAGGGAAAAGCCGAATCGCTGAATGTTGCAAGCGCTTCGGCTGTTTTGCTTTCGGAATTAACGAGAGACTAATTTCCTTTTGTAAAAAATGTAATCTGTTTGTACCGGCTCAAAAGAATTTTGCCTGAGCAGTAAATTAATTTGTGCACGATGGTATGTTGAATGATTTATCAGGTGTGTGATAATATCTTTTAATTTGGAAACGGCTTCAATCCCTTTTGTGTTTCGGTACTGATATTCTTTTTCAAGATTGTTTTCCACCGGATTATTTAAAAGATCGAGCCAATCGCTTGTACTTTTCTTTGAGCGCTGTTGCAACTCTTTAAGTGAAAGCACTTTCCAGAAAACATTATCGTAATTACCCCTTACTCTTCCGAGCCAGTTTTCTTGACTTAAAATAATATGGCCCAATAATTCCAAAATTTTTTCCGGCGGATTTTCAACTTTGACTAATGTTAAAAATATTTGCTCATTAGCCCAATCGTTGTATTCAAACAAATTTATGAAATGGTTTTGCATGGATTTCTCATTTTAATAGAATCATCTTCTTAGTTTGTACAAAATTGCCCGACTGAAGTTTGTAGAAATAAACGCCTGATGATAGTTGTAAGTTGTTATTAGTTGATAGTTGTATAGAATATTGCCCAGCTTCTTTGTATTCGTTAACAAGTGTTGCAGCCTCCCTTCCGAGAATATCATACACTTTCAAGGTTGTGTAACCTGAAACTTGTAACGCGTAACGAATAGTAGTTGTTGGATTAAACGGGTTGGGATAGTTTTGTGAAAGGGAAAATTCCGCCGGTAAATTTTCTTCTTCATCATCACCAGTAATTATTTCTCTACCATCTTCAGGGGTAGGTAATTTTACTGTTGTATAAATTTTGAATTCACCGGGCTGTAAATTAATTTGATCACTCACGTTTACAACATTCAAACTATCGCCCGTGAAATAATCATACCACATCCCGGTATTTTGGAAGGAAGGATTCATACTTCCGGCAGTAACTCCAAAATTGCCGATTATGTTCACGTTCATCGAACCGTGATTGATGCTGATTCGTTTGAATGTAGATGCAACATTCATGGAAAAATCCGAACTTGAAAACGCTTCGTAATTTGTTTTTAGTTTTATCAGCCCGGAATAAACTTTGAATAATTTTTGTCTTTCCGATTGGGATGAGTTTGTGTAGTAATCCCAGCGAATTGGTTTTTCACCCACACGATCGTTATAATTTATAGAATAATCATAACCAAGCTCGCCGAACTGCCAAATCATTTTTGGACCGGGTACGGTTATAAAAAATGTGGCGGCAAGTTTAATTCTGCTTAATGCGTAGTTCAATTTTTTAATGTTGTAATCGCCGCTTGAATTTCCGAACTGTAAATTTTTGTACATCAATCTTTCTTCATCGTGACTTTCCATGTAGCCGACAAGATGCGGCTGTGTCCAGGTTCTATTTTTATAAGAGATATTACTGAAGTTAGATGTGCTGACCCATCCCATCGTTGCTTCGTTGTAATTGTAGTTGAGGTTGCCCCAAAGCATCATGCCGTGATCGGAAAGAATTTTCTCTTCGTAGTTATCGGCAAAGTGCTCAAGAATTACATAAGCGGTTGAATCGACTTCCCAAATTTTATCCGCCATTCTTTTTAGGATTGTAATTCGCGAAGCATCATACGCACTGCCGTCGCCGGATTTGTTGGTAAATCCTTTTGTAAAATCGAAACGGAAACCATCAAATTTGTAGTCTGTTAACCAGTATGATGTAACCCGATCGACAAAATATTTTGTGTCTTTGCTTTCATGATTAAAATCATAACCCCAAGAAAAAACCGGGTTTGGTGAAACTTGATTGAACCACGGATTATCTGCCGAAGGTCTGCCGCTCGTTTCATCCCAATACATCCGTACCATTGGATTCAAACCATATGCATGGTTCAGAACGATATCCATAATTACCGCAATCCCGTTTTGATGACATGCATCGATGAATGATTTTAATGAATCGCGGTGACCATAATATTTATCAACCGCAAAGTACATCATTGGATTGTAACCCCAACTGCTGTTATTCTCAAACTCACTTACCGGCATTAATTCAATTGCATTGATTCCGAGTTTTTTGAAGTAGCTCAAAGTGTCTTTGAGAGTTTTAAAATTATGTGTAGAAATAAAATCTCTCACCAGCAGTTCGTAAATAACAAGTTTTTCTTTTTGAGGTTTAACAAAATTATTGTTGTGCCATTGATACGAATCTGGTATTGTACTGTATATGCTGACAATATTTTCAGTGTATCCGGTAGGGTATGGTTTTAAATTTGGATATGTTGAAGATGATATATAATGATCATTCCATGGATCAGAGATTTTTTTAGAATAAGGGTCAGGGATTCTTACAGTTCCATCTATTAAATATTGATATCCATATTCATCAACATCTGGAATGGGTATATTTCCTATCCACCATATAACGCTGTCAGGCTTTGGTTCGTATCGATTCATAAAATAATTAGTATCGACTTTCCAAGCAGTTAAATCACTAATCATATAAACAAAATTTTTCTTTGGAGCATAAAGGGTAAAAATGCCAGTATCTTCAGCTTTTCCTACAATTACTCCATCTGGTAACGGTAAATTTTTCACGGTCGGATTTCTCATTATAACAAATTCAACGGTATCTGTTAGACTAGCTGTGTCCTCTGCTATTATTGCTATATTATTTACTCCACCGGCATAATCATCGGCAATAAAAATGTAATCAAGATTTTGTGTAGTAGTTTCTGATTTTAATTGGTCATTCACATAAAGTTTGATTGATGATGTCTTTGTTCCGAGTTCCACGGTTTCAGCGGATATATCCAAACTATCACCTTGAGAAACGAACACCGGCGAGCGAAGCGGATCGCCGAAGTTATTGTTTACAGTTGGAGTGTTTAGTACAAGTGATAATCCGGGTTCAAAAACTGAAACATAAATATCTTCTGTTTGTTTTGAACCATCCGAACTTCTTAAGACAAGACACAACTCTGTAATTTTTTCGCTTGAAGATACGGCATAATAAATTCTTGGATTATCAATAACAAGCTGATAAACATTAGTTCCGGTTCTTGTCAACTTTGGTTGTGTAGAGTTATTGCCCCAGCTTCCGATTACATGCTGCCATCTTCCGGCTTGTGTAGTAACGCCGGTGTGTGCGTAAACATCACCGTTATAACCAGCAATTTTATTTGCATGTGTTGCATTAGTTACATCAAATGTTAAAACAATGCTGTCTGTTTCTGTTGGATATGTTGGAACAGTTGTTACGACAGTTTGTGCAAATGAAAACGAAGAAATAAAAAATAAAATATAAATAGTTCTAAAATTCATGGTGCTCTCTAATAAATGTGAAAACAAAATATAAATGTTGGGTTAGTTAATCAAGGAATTCCCACGCCACTCCGAAACGGAGACCTCTTTCTTGTTTTGGGTAGTATGGTACAACAAAATACTGGTTGTTTAGTAAATTCTCGAATACAAAATAGATAATTGCCCTATCCTGGATTTTACCGGCAAAGAAGAAATCAAACTGGAATTCAGGTGAGAAATATTCGAATGAGTTTATCATTGTACCGTTATAATAGCTATCGACTAAATATGGTGTTGAAATTCCTTTTTCAAAATCGAAGTAAATCTGACTACGCTCGCCTATCGAATAATAATTAATACCCGTTTTTAATTTTAGATTGCTGTTGAATAAAGTATCTATATAATACAAACCTCCAGTTGATGTAAATTCAGGCAGCCCGATTTCACTCCGATCCTTGTTGTTGAAATAATAACTGGTGTTTGAATGGATAAGCAGTTTCCAAACGTTTAAATCAAAATTCAGATTTAATCCATTTAGAGAAAGATCCTTTTTATCAAAATATACTGCCTGATCTTTCTTTGAACTATCCTGGTTTACTATCGCTGATATCAGCTTATCCTTTTGTGATTGACTGAAATAGCCAAGCGAAAAATTAAAAAGATCGCTTCTAAAAATTAGTTTGAATTCTATATTGGTATTTTCTGATTTCCCGATGGAAGGTGAATCTGTTAATAAATCATCAGCAATTATTAACTGGGGAATGAATTCAAAAATACTTCTTGGTTTTTCGAAACTAGAAAAACCGCCGTAAACTTTTATTTTATCGGTTAGATTAACGAAGCCGTCAGCTCCAAATCCGAAATTATTTTCACCGTCATAGTTGAGATATTTACCAAAGATGGATGCTGAAATAAATTGTGAATCAGGGAAGAAAGTCATTCTGTTAGCAGTAGAAAAATTTGATAGACTTCTACTTGTATTATTTCCGATAGATCTTAGCTTATTTTCTTCAATGAAATTAACAGAAAGGAAATTGATAAATGAAGTGTTATGAACGAATTGTAATTTTGCACCGTAAGTCTCATAGCGGTTATTATTAACTATTACTGCTATGTCGTTTGTACTGCTGCTGTCTTCGTTTTGTCTAAACTCTGTAAGGTTAGATTGGGAATAGAGTGATAAATCTAAGAAACTATTATCGTAGGGCTGAATAGAAAAGCCAAATGAAAAGTTATGATTTCTAATTTTTTGGTATCTGTTTGAATATCTCACCGGTGCGACATCTGTGCTGAGTAATACATCATCAAATTGTTCTACCGGATATGAGTTACGTATGCTATCGGCATCAGCGCCGCCGTAAAGCTGCTGGTTAGTCTGTGAGTAGTTATAACTAAAATTGATATTTATTTTGTTTGACCATAAGTATCTTATTCTTGCCGAGCCGATCCACTGACTGTAATCACTGTTAGTAAATCTAGGATCAGTACTTTGGTTGGTAATTTCGAAAAATGTACTTAACCTTTGTCCAAAGTTGGAACTGAAAATTCCATCAAACATTCCCTCCTCGTTCGGAGCTTGATAAAATTTAATCCGTGAATAAGGACAATTCGTACTGAAATCTTTTGACACAAAATTTATCGTGGAAGTGTTGTTATTATGGCTCCATAGAAAACTTTGCGGAAGCGGAAAAACCTCAATAGAATCAATGCTTTCCGATTGGAAAAGGTTTAGATCAAATGAATTTTGCAGTCTATTTGTAACATCTATTCCGTTAAACAAATATGATGAGTTATTAAATCCTTGTCCGTAGATTAGCATTTCATTTGGCTGCCCGATAGTGCCGAGATCTCTAACGAAACCGTATGGTGATTGTGAAAAATAATCGCCGGTAAATCTGTAATCCGAATAATTTAATTTTTCTTTGTGTTGTGTAAAATCCGCTCTCTTATAATTATTGTAAGAAAAAGTTTTTAGCGGATATAATTTTTCTTTAGGAACAATTTTAGTTGAATCAACTTCTGATGTTTTAAGCGAATCTTTCTTAAATGTAGTTTTTGTTTTAATTGTATCTGGAAATGAAAAAGTGTTATGGTGGTAATCGAATCCGAAAATTTTATAGAAAGTAAGAAAGAATAAAAGTAGAGAAAAATATTTCACAAGTACCCAATAAATTTTTGCAAAAATAATTTTAATTATTCATACGTAAAAATACTATAATCTTTGCCGGAATTTCAGATTTAAAAATTGCTTAATGATCATCCAGGGGGATTAATCAAAAAGTGGATAAAAAAGACAAAAACTGTTTGTTTTATTATAAAAAAGTGCTAAATTTGAAGTGAATTTACATCCAATAAATAAAGGGGTAAAACAATGGCAATGACAAAAGGTCAAGTACTAGATTACATGGCAAAAAAGACCGGTGTAACAAAAAAAGACGCCGGAATTTTTATCTCCGAGTTAGTTAAACTCTCCTATAAGGAAGCAAAGAAATCTTTTGTAATCCCTGGTTTAGGAAAATTAGTTCTGGTTGATAGAAAAGCAAGACAAGGCAGAAATCCTAAAACCGGTGAAACAATAACAATCCCCGCAAAGAAAGTTGTAAAATTCAGAGTGGCTAAAGCAGCTAAAGATGCAATCTTAGTTTATAAAGCTTAGATAAAATTAAAAAGCCCGCCGATAAGCGGGCTTTATTTTTTCTTCACTTCTATTTTTTTTCCTTAATCTTATCAATAAGATCGTTATATATTTTTTGAGGTATGTTGCTTAAGATTATGGTGAGTAATTTTTGAAATTTGCTTACATGTGAATAAAATCCGATTGTAATGTTGTTCTTGCCGTCTAAGATATAAATTGGCCGTGTCGGATACGTACTGAATATACCCCCATCGATTTTGGAAATATCCCCGTGCTTAATTTCGATTTTTTTCTTACTTAAAAAGAAATTACTGCAAATCATTTTTTCATTGTCGGTCATTATTTTAAAGGGAAATAACTTATACGTTTTAATATAGTAAACATTGACTATTATTAATATTGCAAGATTTACCAGAGCTAAAATTGTAAAGTACCATCCTTTGGTAATCAAAAATATGGAAGAGGCCAAATGAATAGATAATAACGGAGTAATTATAAAATTACCGTATCTATAAATTAATTTTGCCGGCAGTGAATATTCAAATGTTTGCATAGAGACCCAACTGTTACAAAACAAATTTACAAAATTATTTTAACCGATTGAATAATTACTTTGCTCTCATTCAAAGGAAAATACTCTTATATGTGTTGTCAATGGTGATTGAAAATTTTAGTAATGATATAAAATATTTCGTGAAATTATTTAATTTGCAGCTATCATAATTGAATCTAATAATTGAGACATAATAGATGAATACAAAGACAAAATCCCATTCGTTATCTAAAGACAAAATTAAAGTGCTTCTACTTGAAGGACTACATAGTAACGCAGCAAATTTATTTTATGATCACGATTATACAAATCTTGAACTTGTTAAATCGTCCCTTGAAAGTGAAGAGCTTAAAGAAAAAATAAAAGATGTTCATATTATCGGGATTAGGAGCCGGACAAACCTTACATCCGATATTTTGAAACATGCAAATAAGCTAATATCTATTGGCTGTTACAGCATTGGCACCAACCAGGTCGATTTGCACGCAGCTAAAATAAAAGGGATCCCGGTATTCAATGCACCGTTTTCTAATACAAGATCGGTGGCTGAACTTGTAATAAGTGAAGTAATATTTTTAATCCGGAATATAGCCGAGAAGAATTACAATGCCCATAACGGTAAGTGGATTAAAGATGCATCAAATTCTTACGAAGTACGCGGTAAGAATATCGGGATTATCGGTTATGGTCATATCGGTTCCCAGGTTTCAATATTAGCCGAAAGTTTGGGAATGAATGTTTACTACTATGATATTGTAAAAAAATTAAGTCTTGGTAATGCGAAATCATGCAGCTCTTTAAACGAACTGCTATCAATTTCCGATGTTGTTACATTGCACGTTCCCGAAACAGAACTGACCAAGAACATGATCGATTATGATAGGTTGAAACAAATGAAGAGAGGATCTTACCTTATCAACTCTTCGAGGGGAACTATTGTAAATATACCCGACCTTGTGCAAGTACTTGAAGAAAAATATTTAGCCGGTGCAGCTATTGATGTTTTCCCGGTTGAACCGGTTTCAAATAAAGAAACATTTGTAAGTGAACTTCAAAAATTTCATAATGTAATACTAACACCTCATATTGGCGGCAGTACATCAGAAGCGCAAGCAAATATTGCTTTAGAAGTGTCGGAAAAACTGATTAGGTATTGCGATGTAGGTTCTACAATCGGTGCAACTAATTTTGTAGAAATTTCGCTTACGCCGAATATTGATAAGCAGCGTTATCTTCACATTCATAAAAATCAGCCGGGTGTTCTGAATAAGATTACAAAAATTTTTACTTCACGTAAGCTTAACATTGCATCACAATATCTTCAAACCGATCCATACATAGGTTATGTGATTATTGATATCGA
>DYJK01000029.1:0-9600 GCA_020723165.1 Melioribacter roseus
TCCTTAAATATCCATTTTTTCAATTCATAGTTTTCATCAACTGCTTCAATAATTAGTTCGCAATCTGTTACGTCCTGAATATCATCAGTCCATTTTATTCTACTTAGAATAGATTTCATTTCACTCTGTGTCATCGCCCATCTTAATATCTCTCTTTCCATCGAAGCTTTTAAGGATTCTTCAGATTGAATAATCCGTTCTTTGTCTTTTTCTACTATTAGAATATCTAAGCCAGCACTCGCAATTGTTTGAGCGATACCCTGACCCATAAGACCACCGCCAATAATTGCTACATAATCGATACGTTCTTGTTCTTCTTCTCTCTGGACGTTTCCAAGTAGATCTTCTAATTTTAATTTTTCTTCAGCCATTATTGTCCCTGATTTTTAGGATATAATATTATTATCAATTAAACTAACCATAATTGTTGACAAAATTTATACCAGTAAATATCATCATTTAACATTAAAAAACGAATTACGCAATTAAATTTTACTAAAACCAATAATTGCCGGGTGGATACTGAGAATTATCGCCAACGTTCAAAAAATAAGATATTTAGTATTAAAGCTAAAATACCTTTCCATTTTTAAATCTTACCAATGCATAAGCATTGATTAAAAATGCGAATGTTAAAAGAATCAATACGTTTGGAATGATGGCAGTGAACGGTGCTTGCCTCCATAAAACTTGTAGGAAAGCTTCAACTGACCAGTAAGTTAGTGTGACTTTAGAAATGGCTTGCATCCAATCCGGGAATAGAGTTACCGGGAACCATGAACCGCCAACAGCGGACATAACAAGAATAACTAATGTACTGATACCATTAGCTTGATTAATTGTTTTTGCAACTGATGTTATTAACATACCGAACGATACTGCGGCGGCGGCAGAAGCAACAACTACCACAAACAAATTAGGAAGATTTGAGAATACATCAACACCAAAGAATAACCATGAAAAGACAAACAACACAAATAGTTGAACAACACCGAGTGACATTGTGTAAATATATTTGCTCCATAAAATTTGAGAACGGTTAACGGGCATGCAAAGCAATCGTTTCAAAGTTCCTTCTTGTTTTTCTTCGAACAAGGACGTTGCAGCACCCGTTAACGAAAAGAGTAAGAACATAATTGCCCATCCGCCAACACTTCTTGTTAACCCTGGATTAGATACTTCTTTTCCAACAAGCTGTTCGCTTTCAAATTTTACAAAATTACCAAACATTTGGTTTTCTTCGCTTGAATCATCAGCAACTGTTTGAGTTAGTTCCGTTGTATCGATCTTAGTTAGACTTTGTACAAAGGAATCGGCCGGTACGTCAAAATATGTTTCGAGAATTCCACCAAGCGATTGTGCAAACATAGCTGTGCTGTCGTTACCAATAAAGTCTATTGCCCTTCTCTGCATTAAGAAAGGAATTAATCTTGGAACCTGAGTCATTATAGTTTGCTGCATCTGTCCCTGGATTATAGAGGATTCAATTTCATTTTTCGGGTCGTAATAAAATTTAAATTTAAGAGCAGCAGAAGTATCTGTAAAGAAATCTTCAGGCATTACAACCGCGGCAGATATTTTACCGGTTCTAACATATTCTTTCGCAACTGTTTCTGTAAATTTCAGCGAGTCCTTCCCGTTTTCGGGAAGATATTTTTTTACTATCCTTAAAGATTTAGCGGAATCAAGACGCGCTTCTAAAATTCTTGAAACCGGTGTATTACTTTCATTCACAAGTATAATATTAACTTTTCCCCTTGGAGATCCGCTTCCGCCAAATATACTTCCGAAGATTACTATCAAAACCATCGGTACAATAAATGTTAACAATACTGCCGGCTTATCATTTAGAAATCTTATAATATCTTTTACTACTAGATTATATATCGTTTTCAATCTCTTAGACTCCTTCCGGTAAGATTAAGAAAAACATCTTCTAAGGATGCACGACTGATTTCAATAAACTGAGACGGGATATTTAATGTTTCGAAATGTTTGAAGATTGTAGAATGCTGCGAATTTTCTTCTTTGGGTAATAGTTCATAATAGAAATCGTATTCTGTAACATGTCCTAAATTATTTATCGAATCAATTTTGTCTTTTGTGTGTGCAGTTTTTTGAATTTTAATCGTTTCTTTTTGATCTAGTTGGTTTATTAAATCAAGCAGTGTACCTTGTGTAATAATTTTCCCATGATCAATAATTGCAAGCCGGGAACACAACCTTTCTGCTTCTTCCATATAATGAGTTGTGTAAAGAATGGTTTTCCCTTTTTGATTTAATTTTGTAAGCATATCAAATATTGCATTACGTGACTGCGGATCAACACCAACGGTTGGTTCATCACATAAAAGTATTTGCGGGTCATGGAGTAAACTCACTGCTAAATTTAATCTTCTCTTCATTCCGCCTGAAAATTCTTTAACTAAATCTTTTTTCCGATCGGTTAACTGGACTAATTCTAAAACTTCATCGATCTTGCTTTCGAGCTCATTTTTCCCCAATCCGTAAAGCTTCCCAAAGATTATTAAATTCTGATAGGCACTTAATTCGAGATAAAGTGATATGTCTTGCGGTACGTATCCAATCTTTTTTCTCATTTCTAAATCTTCATACATAATTATTTCATCATCAACCGTAATGGTTCCAATATCCGGTTGTAGGTAACCAATTATAATGTTCATTAAAGTAGTTTTACCGGCACCGTTCGGACCGAGTAAGCCGAAGAACTCACCTTTTTCTATATTAAGTGATACATTTGCCAGTGCAACAAGATTATCAAAAGTTTTTTCTATGTGATTTATTTTAAGCATATTTTTCTGTTATATTTATTTTTATCAAAGATAATTGATTGTTAATATTTATCAAAGGAATAATTAGTATTGGCTCCAAAGGAAATACTTAAAAATTATTTTGGGTTTGATGATTTTCGCCCGGGACAAGAAGATATCATTCAAACAATATTATCCGGGGAAAATGTTCTAGCTGTATTGCCGACCGGCGGCGGAAAATCAATCTGCTACCAGGTTCCAGCACTTGCAGCACCGGGATTTTCAATAGTTGTCTCCCCACTCATTGCATTAATGAAAGACCAGGTAGATTCATTAAACAAATCCGAAACATTATCTGCTTTTATTAACAGCACTTTAGACTTTAAGGAAACAGAAAAAGTTTTCAATCTTTTATCCCGGAATAAAATTAAAATACTTTATGTATCCCCCGAACGTCTTGATAACCTACAATTTTCTGAAAGGATGCGTAATCTAAAACCCGATCATATTTTTATTGACGAAGCACACTGTATAAGCGAATGGGGTCATAATTTCAGACCAAGTTATAGAAAGATTAAAAAATTTATTGAATATACCGGTGTACAATCAATTTCGGCTTTCACTGCCACCGCAACAGAAGATGTTCGCAATGATATAATCGTTCAGCTCGGTATTAAAGGTGCTTCAATTTTTGTAAGGGGATTTGAGCGTGATAATTTGTCTTTAAATGTTATCAAGACTAATAAGAAGAAAGAAGAATTACTTAAGATTATTAAGAGACAAAAATTACCTTTAATAATTTATGCGGCAACAAGAAAAATAACCGAAGAAATAACCGAGTATTTAAGAGCAAATAAAATTGACGCGGTCTATTACCACGCCGGTTTGTCATCAGAACTTAGAAGAATTATTCAGGATGATTTTCTATCCGACAGAATAAAAATAATAACTGCGACTAATGCTTTCGGGATGGGAATTGATAAAAGCAACATCAGAACAGTAATTCATTTTAATTTACCGCCAAGTATTGAAAACTATTACCAGGAGATTGGCAGAGCTGGTCGCGATGGTGCTGATTCAAACATTTTTCTATTATATGATAGGAACGATAAGCAAATCCAGGAATATTTCATTAATAATTCATATCCCACAAGAGAACAAATTGAAACAGTCTATAATATTTTATTCGATTACGCCAGTGTTGCATTAGGTAATATTGGTAATAAAGAAATTATTCTTGATAATAATTTTAGTTCACTCATAAACCTAAAAGCAATTAGTAAAAATTCTTTAGAGAACTCAATAAAGGTATTACAAGAATCAGATTACGTTAATTATTCGGAAGAACTGCGGAAAAGGCATCTCGCCCAATTCATAATCGAACCCAACAAACTTAGTACATTAATCAAATCATTTGACGATAATGAAATTAAAGATTTGATAATTTATTTAGTACGTGAATACGGCAGTACAATTTTTAATAGTAAAACATCTATCGATTTAAATAAAATTTCAAAAATGCTTGAGGAGGATACCAACACAATAACAGATCAATTAGATCTGTTAAACCAAGCCGGCATTATTTTATATACAAAACCTTCTTTGTTCCCTTCTATTAGATTAGCTAAACCGCGCATACCGATTGATAAACTTGAGCTCAATTATTTAAGGATAAAAGAATTAAGCGAACACAATTTTGCTAAACTTAAAAAGATGATTGATTTTGTTGGTTATGAAGATTGCAGATTCAAATTTATACTTGGTTATTTCGGCGAACAGCAGCCCGACTATCGATGTGGAAAATGTGATAATTGTAGCGGTGTTAGAGTTGATGATAAAAGTTCTGATGATTACATCAAAGAGCACATTTTTTCTTTAATTGAAAATTCAGGCGGTGAAATATTAAAGAAGGATTTGATAAATTGTTTATTGGGCAAATCCAATGAATATAGATATATGCAATTAGCAGAATATGGTTCATGCACCCATCACTCAAAAAAAGAAATTGAATCTGTTATATCAGAACTTCTAGATGAGGACCAATTGATTGTAAGTGGAAGTAATTTATCCATCCCTAAAAACATATCCAGGCTAGCAGATAATTTACAAGGTGCTGTTTCAAACTTAGATTACGAAATAGAACTTCAACTTTATAACACACTCCGCCAGATGCGGCAAGAAGCATCAGCTCGATTTAACCAGCCTCCACAACTAATTTGTACAGATGAAATACTTAGAGCTATCGCAAAAGTTAAACCAACCACACCTACATCACTGTTCGAGATAAAAGGTTTCAACCAAAGAATAATGAATAAAATTGGTGCTGAAATTCTATCCATAGTTGATGAGCATGAAAACAAAAACAAATTAAAAAAACATTTAGGTAATAAAGAACTACCGGACAATATTTATACTATTCTTGATTTGGTAAGAAAGAAATATTCTCTGGAAGATATATGCAAATTGACTAAACTTCCCGAATCGGTTGTATCGCTTCAAATCGAAACTTTAATCAATTCCTTTGATAATCTTGAAATAGATTACCTTCTTAATAAAGAAGAATGGGATAGTATTAAACAAAAAATTGACGATGGGATAACTGATTTGAAAGAATTACGTTCCGCTACAGATAGTAAGATCAGTTATGCAAAACTTAGGATTGGTATAGCTCGTAAGAAGATTACTGGATAGCCTCACTTTCTTTTAACTCGGATAAATATGTATCTGCCCTCTTAAAAAAATGAGTCCAACGTTCGGAATCATCAGATAAATTTTTCAGGAAGTTTTCATATTCATGAGACGTAACATTGTATTTTGAAAATATTTTCCCCTTATAAACCTTAATGGAATCCAGACTAAAGGAATATTTTTCCTCAACAATTATTCTTTCAACATAAATTTTTACAGCAGTTTCCTCGTCCACTTTGTTACCGGAACAAGAGGTAATTAACGCAAGGCATGAAAAAACAAGCAGAAGTTTTTTACTTTTTACTGGCTTCAAAAAGAATTTTCTTTTCACGTTCTGTTAAATTTTGATAACCGCTTTGACTAATTTTGTCCAAAATCCTATCGACCTCTTCCTGGGTAACCTTATCATCATTATTAGACTTACTGTTTATATCGTAAAATTGTGCATCCTCAATATCGTTTTTCTTAAAAATCGGTTTTCTAAAATTTGTCTTTTTACCAAATGAACCCGGTTTCTTAAATTTTCTGACAGCACTATTAAAATTAAAATTGAATTGCTTATCCATTAGTAAGAAAACTAAACCGGTTAAAGCTCCTCCTATATGTGCTAAGTGTGCAACGACCGATGGATCTGTTACCGACATAAATTCAAAGACCATTAGTATTGCAATTAAATACTTAGCTTTAATCGGAATCAAGAACCATATTAATATGTAGCGATCCGGAAAAAACATTGCGAACGCAACCATAACACCGTAAACAGCACCTGATGCACCGATAGTATATGCAACTGAATCACCAAGTATCGGAGGAATCAACAACTGGAATAACCCGGCGCCAATGCCGCTAAGCAGATAATAAATTAAAAATTTCCGCGAACCCATTATAGATTCTATTTCCATCCCAAACATCCAGAGCATGAACATGTTGAAAAGTATGTGTGTAAAATCGCCATGCATAAATTGATATGTTATTATCTGCCAAACCTGGAAGTTATATTCACCGCCGGTAATTTGATTAACTCCGGAGATAGGATTGAGAGCAAAATATTTATATAAAATATACCATCCTGGTATTCCATCAAAACTGATATTCTCAAAGATCAATTGAAGAATGAAAACACCAACATTTATTAGCAACAAATTTTTTATTACCGGGGGGAAAAAAGTAAATCCGCCAAAGCCGGAAGGACGATAATAATCGCGTGATTCTAATCCCATTGATCAACCAAATTTCTTAGCAAAATAATTACCATTTAAAAGATAACACTAAATGAATTAATAATGTTCACAGCTATGTAAAAAAATAAGAGTAAGAGAAAGATTAAGAATAAGATTTTGATAGAGATCGAGAATACGGTTAATGTATAAGGTCAGAATTTATCCTATCTTCTATTTTTTCTCATTCTCTTTCTTTTACTCTTTCTCCCAAATTATTTATCATCATTAAGTGCGGCAACACCGGGAAGAATTTTACCTTCAAGAAATTCCAATGAAGCACCGCCGCCGGTAGAAACATGCGTTACTTTATCATCGAGTCCGGCTTTGCTAATAGCAGCAGCAGAATCTCCGCCGCCAATAACAGTAATAGCACCTTTTGATGTAGCTTCAGCAAGGGCCTCGGCTATGGCATTAGTGCCTTTCGCAAAATTATCAAACTCAAATACACCCATCGGACCATTCCATACAACAGTCTTACTTTCCAGCACAACTTTTTTAAATTCTTCAATTGTCTCCGGTCCAATATCCAACCCCATTTTATCTGCTGGAATTTTATCCGAAGCAACTACAGATGCCGGTGATTCATTTTTAAACTCTGGGGCTACAACATTATCTTTTGGCAACAATACTCTGGCCTTTACATTTTTAAATTTTGCTAATGCTTCTTTCGCAAGATCAATTTTTTCAGCTTCAAGTAATGATGTACCAATTTCGTATCCCATCGCTTTATAAAAAGTATAAGCCATACCACCGCCAATTAATAAATAATCAACCTTTGGCAGCAGATTTTCTATAACATCAATTTTACCTGAAATTTTTGATCCGCCAAGGATAGCAGTAAACGGTCTTTTAGGATCAGCGACTGCCGAGCCAAGATAATCAAGTTCTTTCTGCATTAAATATCCAGAGGCACAAACTTTAATATATTTCGTAACACCTTCTGTTGAGGCATGTGCACGGTGAGCACTGCCAAATGCATCGTTGATATAAACATCGCCGAGTTCGGATAATTGTTTTGCGAATGCCGGATCATTTTTTTCTTCTTCGGAATGGAATCTCAAATTTTCAAGCAACAGCACTTCGCCATCTTTTAAGGAATTTACAATAGCTTTAACTTGATCACCAACGCAGTCAGTTGCAAATTTAACATCCATCTGAAGAAGTTCACCTAAACGAACAGCAACCGGTTTAAGACTATATTTAGGATTTGGACCGCCTTTCGGTCTTCCAAGGTGGCTCATCAAAATACAGCGTCCACCATCTTTAATAATTTTCTTAATTGTCGGTATTGCTGATGTAATTCTAATATCATCCGTTATCTTTAGATTTTCATCGAGCGGAACATTAAAATCGACTCGTACTAAGACTCTTTTACTTTTTAGGCCGACCTTATCGATACTTAATTTTTTCATTTTATTCCTCCGTGTGCATAGTATATAAAAAGATGCCCGCCAATTGGCGGGCGTCCTAACATTATTAACAATTAATTTTACTTCGCCATTTTAACTAATAAATCAACTACTCTGTTAGAATAACCCCATTCATTATCATACCAGGAAACAACTTTGAAAAATCTTTTTTCGCCTTTAAGGTTATTTTGCAAAGTTGCTAATGAATCATAAATAGATGAGCGCTCATCATGAATGAAATCAGTCGATACTACTTCTTCATTTGCGTAACCGAGGATACCTTTCAGATAGGTTTCAGAAGCTTTTTTCATTAGTGCATCAATTTCCTGAATCGATGTATCTTTTTCTGTTCTGAATGTAAGATCAACAACAGAAACGTTCGGAGTAGGAACACGGAAAGACATACCGGTTAATTTACCTTTTGTCTGCGGTAAAACTTCACCAACAGCTTTTGCTGCACCGGTAGTTGATGGTATGATATTAATAGCTGCCGCACGTCCGCCGCGCCAATCTTTTTTAGATGGTCCGTCAACGGTTTTTTGTGTGGCTGTATATGAGTGGATGGTTGTCATCAAACCGGTTTCAATTCCTAAACCTTCTTTGAGAATAACATAAACAACCGGAGCCAGACAGTTTGTTGTACAAGAAGCATTGGAAAGAATAATATGTTTTGCCGGATCGTATTCATCATCGTTAACACCCATTACAATTGTCTTAACATCACCTTTACCCGGTGCTGAGATAAGAACTTTTTTTGCACCGGCAGCAATGTGCCCTTTTGCTTTTTCAGAATCAGTGAATAAACCGGTCGATTCAATTACTATATCTACACCTAAATCTTTCCATGGTAATTGTGACGGTTCTTTCTGTGCCATAACACATTTAATTTTATGCCCGTTTACAACTAAAACATCATCAGCATCTAAAGAAGGATTGCTCTTTTCGCTGCCAAGAACGCCTTCAAATCTGCCGTGGATTGAATCATATTTCAATTGGTATGCAAAGTATTTAGCATCCGTACTTACGTCAACTACAGCTACTACGTCAACATCTTTGCCGAGTAATCCTTTGTCAACCAATGCGCTAAATACTAATCTTCCAATTCTACCGAATCCATTAATACCAACTTTTACTGCCATTTTATTTACCTCCGTACATAAGATTGTGATTTTCGGATGCAAATATAAAAATAAGAGCCAGAAGTTACAATTTATAAGCCTTGTAAAATTTGAATAAAATTGAAAAAGATTGTTGATTTTAAATTAATACTTTATCTTTTAAGTGCTTAATGAAACGTATATCCTAATAATTCTTTTAATAATTGAACGAGGTACATATGTCCTCATCACTGTTTTTGCAATACGTGCCAATTTTTTCGGATTTAGATGATGCTACAATTGAGAAAATCGAAAAAATAGGTACGCGGAAAAATTATAAAAAAAACGATGTTATATTGATGGAAGATGAGGTTGGTTCTGCACTTTTTGTTATCGCTAACGGTAAAGTAAAAGT
>DYJK01000029.1:9610-35731 GCA_020723165.1 Melioribacter roseus
ATGATGGCAGAGAAGTAATATTAACAATATTGTCTGAAAGCGATTTTTTTGGTGAGATGGCAATATTGGACGGACAAACAAGATCTGCCACGGTTACGGCAATTGAAGACTCGGAATTATTCTTAATCCAACGCAATGATTTTATTTCATTGTTAAGGGAACACCCCGAAATATCATTATCCCTTCTTCAAGAATTAACTAAAAGGCTTCGTTCCGCAGATGTAAAAATTAAAGCGCTATCATTAAAAGACGCTGAAGGAAAAGTCGCAACTGTAATTCTCCAACTTGCAGATGACCTCGGCAAAATCAAACAAGGGAAAGTTGAAATTGAGAGATTACCATTGCAGCAAGACCTTGCTAATATGGCCGGCACATCACGGGAAACTATTTCCCGTACATTGCATTCTTTTGCTAAGAAAGGGTTGATTGAGTTAGACGGTATGAAATTATTGATTACCGATTACGAAAAATTTAAGGAGTTATTCAGTTAAACATGAATGCAAAAGTCGATCTTCATATGCATACTTCTTTTTCCGACGGCGCTTATTCACCCACCGAGTTAGTTCTTAAAGCTAAAGATGCCGGACTGACTACTATCAGCATCACAGATCATGATAGTGTTAACGGTCTATACGAGGCAATTACTGTTGGTAAAGATATTGGTGTTGAAGTAATACCTGGCTTAGAAATAAGTACAGATATCGAAGATAAAGAGGTTCATCTTTTAGCTTATCATGTTGATATAGAAAATGAAGAATTAAGAAAATACCTGGCATTTTTTAGAGACGAACGGTTTCATCGTGCAAAACGCATGGTACAAAAATTAAGAAATCTCGGTCTATCAATTACGCTTGATGATGTATTAGCTCAAGCAAGCAATTCAGCCATAGGCAGACCGCATGTTGCATATGCACTTGTTGATCTTGGTATAATATCAAACTACTACGAAGCATTTGATAAATTTATTGGTGATAACGGTCCGGCTTATGAAAGAAAAATTCATGTTTCTGTACAAAGCGCATTAAAGTTGATTAATGATTCCAGCGGTCTCTCAATTATTGCTCATCCGGGTTATATGAAAGAATCGATTTTGATCAACTTAATTAAAGCCGGTGTAGATGGTATCGAGGTAATTCATCCGAGCCATAATGAAAATCAAATTAGATTTTACAAGGGGATTGTTAATCAATACTGTCTTCTCGAAACCGGCGGCTCTGATTTTCACGGCGGTAAAAAAGCCGATGAAGATAATCTCGGTAAGTATTATATTTCGTATAATTATTTAGAAGCTATGAAAAATATGCTTCAAAAAAATACTGCTTGAGATTTATTTCTAAAAGGAATATGTTTCTTTCGGTCATTCATACAAAAACTTACCTTTATTCAAAACGGAGAAATTAGGGAATTAATTTCTACTTCATTTAACATTGTTGAGATTTGAATTTCTCCTTTTTGTTCAAAAAGAAAATACTAAATTTGTTCAATCATTTAACTGCTTTTTAAAGCCAAAGGGATAATTATGAAAAAGACATTCCTCTTTTTGCTTTTCCTTTGCGGAATTATTACCGCACAAAATATTGGTGAGTGGGTAATTTATGCCGATTTGAAAAATTTATCCGATATTGTTTATTCTGGCAATGGTGTTTGGTGTGCAACTAACGGTGGTGCTTTCAAATATAATTACATCGATGGAAGTTTTACCATCCATAACAAGGCTAACGGGTTTAACAGCCAGTCCATTTCTACAAATGCAGTTGATTCAGACAATAAAATTTGGTTTGGTTCGGATGACGGTTATATAATTATATATAATGAAAACGATGGTACTACAACTAATATTTTGGATATTGTTAATTCCAGCAAGAACATTAAAAATATCAACGATTTATTTGTCTCAGGTGATACAGTATTCGTTGCCACGGCTTTTGGGTTATCCTTATTAAATGCAGACGATATTTCTTTTTATGATACTTTTCTAAAACTTGGGACCTTCCCTTCTGAAAGCAATATTATAAGTTCTTTCAAAAGTAATCTTGTTTACGCTGTTACTGATTATGGAGTAGCAATACAAAAACAAGACGCACAAAATCTTTCCGCTCCAGAATCATGGAATACTTACGAATATTCTACATCCTCTATAGTAAAAGATATCCCGGCGCAATCAGCGACTAAAATAGTTAGGTATAATTCTACTATTCTTCTGGCTTCAAACAAAGGCATAATAAGCTTTATCGATAATATTTGGCAGCCGTTCCTTCTTGAAGGAATTAACATACCAGATATTAAATCGGAAGAAAATAAATTATATCTAATTACCGACAATCAATTTTACATTTATGATGGGACCCAATTAACTTTACTTTATGAAAATTACGATACTGAATTCACATCTTTTGATACAGCCGACAATAATATAATTTATATTGCTACAACAGACGGATTGATTGAATTCAATATTTCGCAATCATTGACAAAAAATGTTGTTCCGGAAGGTCCGGCTGGTAATAGATTTACTAATCTATCCGTAGCTAAAAATGGAAACCTTTATGTTGCAACCGGTAAAGATGGATTCGGAATTGGTTTTCTGGAGTTCGATGGACTGAACTGGAATATTTATAATAATGAGGAATATCCTGAGATCGTTTCCAATGATTATTATAATGTTTATTCCGGTAATGATGATAAAATATATTTATCAAATTGGGGTTATGGAATTTCGATATTTGACGGTTCACAAATAACAACTTATAAAAAAGATAACAGTCCGCTGGTTGGAATTCCGAAAGATTCTAATTTCATAGCAATATCAGATATCAAATTAGATTCAAAAGGAAATGCTTGGATAGCTAATGTTCAATCCGGTGCAAGAAGACCATTGAATGTTAGAACACCAGATAATAACTGGTATAGTTTCGCCTTTACCGATCCAATC
Organism: Melioribacter roseus; assembly: GCA_020723165.1. GTDB lineage: Bacteria > Bacteroidota > Ignavibacteria > Ignavibacteriales > Melioribacteraceae > DYJK01. The sequence goes on from DYJK01000029.1 coordinate 12,543, forward strand.
CTTTCTGAAAACGATATTTTAGACAAAATGGTGATCGATCAATATGACACTAAATGGTTTTTTATAATTCAAGGCAGAACCGGACTTTATTATTTTAACGAGAACGGTACCTTTTCAAATACATCCGACGACGATCAAGGATATATTAGCACAAGCGATGGTTTGTTAAGTAATGATATCTCTTCATTAGCGATTGATAGACGGGGTTTTCTCTGGATCGGAACAAATATCGGGCTCAATTTAATTACTGATCCTTCGCGTCCTACTTCCACATTAACAAGTTCAATAGCATATGCGCTGCGTAATCAAGCTGTTACTTGTATTGCAATTGATCCAATAGACAGAAAATGGATTGGTACGAAGCAAGGTGTATTCGTGCTAGGCAGTGATGGATTTGAGCTGGTTGCTGTTTACAATACAGATAATAGTCCAATACCAAATAATGACATTAAGAGTATAGCCATCGATCCACGTAGCGGTAAAGTATATATCGGCACAGATAATGGTCTGGCAGTTTTAATAACTGAAGCGATAGAACCTGAAGGAAGTTTTAGTGAATTATTTATTTATCCCAATCCTTTTATTATCGGCGGGAATAATGGTAGTAATATTACTATAGACGGATTGATCGAAGATACAAATCTTAAAATATTTGATATCAACGGTAATTTAATAAGATCGATTTTATCCCCGGGAGGAAGAGTTGCATTTTGGGATGGGAAAGATGCTAACAGCAAGTATGTAGCTTCGGGTATATACATTGTTATTGCATATGACCGCGAAGCAAATAATGTCGCTAAAGGTAAAATTGCAGTGATTAAAAAATAAGTTTTTCAAATGATCGATATTAAGAATTTATCTATACAATTTACCGGCGACAATCTATTTGAGAATGTAAACTTAAAGATCGCTAAGCATGATAGGATTGCACTTGTCGGTTCTAATGGTAAAGGGAAATCAACTTTTTTGAAACTTATTTACGGAGCTGAAATTCCCGAGACCGGCAAGATTGCCAAACAAAAAGGAATAAGTGTTGGATACCTCCAACAAGATCTCATTTCGTTCAAAGATAAATCATTATTCGACGAAGTAAAAACATCACTTGTAGAACTTCACTCGTTAATCGAAAAAGAAAAACTGGTTCTTGAATCTTTGAATTCTACTGATTTAGACACAACCGATAGAGAAGAACTAATCGAAGAACTTGGCGAATTAAATCACCGGAAAGAAGAACTCGATTACTATTCCAGTGATTCAAGAATCGAAAAAGTTTTGATGGGACTCGGTTTCGGAGGAAAAGATTTCCGGCGGATGACCGATGAATTTTCCGGCGGCTGGCAGATGAGAATTCAACTTGCAAAAATTCTACTCGCCGAACACGATTTGATATTATTGGATGAGCCGACTAACCATCTCGATATCGATACCCTTTCATGGTTGATCGACTACCTGAAATCGTTAGATAACGGACTGATTATTGTCTCGCATGATAGGCATTTTATAAACAATGTTACAACAAAAACTTTAGAGATATTCAACAACCAGATTAATTTTTTCCCCGGCACTTATGAACAATATTTAAAATTCAAAGATGAACGTGAGATACAATTAAGAGAACAATTAAAAGTCCGCGAAAAGAAAATAAAAGAAGTTGAAAAATTTATTGAGCGATTCCGGTATAAAGCTACCAAGGCAAAACAAGTACAAAGCCGGATCAAACAACTAGAAAAAATTGAAACTACCGATCTAATTGAAGATGAAAAGATAATCGATATAAAATTCCCTGATCCGCCGAGAAGTGGTGCGGTTCCAATCGAGTTGAGAGATATTTCTAAATCTTACGGCACATTGAGTGTATTAAAAAATATAAATCTGCAAATCGAGCGCGGAGAAAAAATTGCAATTGTTGGTCCCAATGGCGCCGGCAAAACTACACTCGCAAAAATTTTAGGAAGGAAAATAGAGCCGACAAGCGGCGATGTGACTTACGGCAGCAATACAATAATTTCCTACTATGAACAAGAGGTCGCAGATTCTCTCAATCCTGAATTAGACCTGGTTGACACCCTAGAAGATGTTGACGACGAGCTAACACCGGGACAAATCAGGAAATTACTCGGCTCATTTTTATTTTCTGGTGATGATGTTTTCAAAAAGATTAAAGTACTATCCGGCGGCGAAAAAAGCCGGGTGGCTCTTTCCCGTCTTCTGTTAACCAAAAGCAATTTTATTATTCTTGACGAACCCACAAACCATTTAGATTTTTCTTCAAAAGAAATTCTGCAGAAAGCAATCATTAATTATCCCGGTACACTTGTGATAGTATCCCACGATATAGATTTTCTACGCCCGATCATTACCAAAGTTTTCGAACTTAGGAAAGAATCATTAAAAATTTATTATGGCGGTATCGATTATTATTTTCAAAAAAGAAATGAGACATTAGAAATTGAAACACAAAACAAATCCGCTAGGAAAGAAGAAAAATTTACACGTAAGGACCAAAAACGGATTGAAGCCGAGCTGAGACAAAAAAAACACGAGCAAACAAAAGAATTCAAACAGTCACTGAACATTTGTGAAAACACAATTAAAGAATTAGAATCGTTGAAGACACGGCTTGAGCAAGAACTTTCTGATCCATCTACATTTAGTAATCCTTCAACAGCAAAAGCAAAAAATCTTGAATATGATTCCGTGAAAAAATCGTTAGAAGCTGAGTACGAAAAATGGACTGAATTAACACATCGTCTTGAAGAGATCGAGGAAAGTTTTAGCTCAATATTGAACACCGACCAATTATGAAAAACAGACTTAAAAAATTATTGAGCGATTTGGGATTGATAGACAAAGTCAGGCTATATTATAATTCAATCAAATCATTTAACTACAGAGTTCTTATCGATGAATTGAAGTTCAGAAAATATGGTTTGCCGGACGGTTACCCATCTCCCCCACCTAATTTAATATTTCTAATCATTGCTTTGAGATGGTCACACGTATATTATCATTCAGGTAAACAAATTTATACTGAGATTATTCAACTTCTGCAAAAGAACAAAATTGAGCTGCAATCACTAAACAAAATATTAGATTTTGGCTGTGGCTGCGGAAGAATTATTAGGCATTTTCACTCAAACAATAAATCAGTTCAACTTTATGGAGCGGATTATAACAAAACACTAATTGATTGGTGCTCGCAAAATCTTACTTTCGGAAATTTTACTGTTAACCATCTCGATCCCCCGGTTGATTTTGCTAATGATACATTCGATTTCATTTATGCTCGCTCAGTTCTCACGCACATGGGATTCGAACTACAAAAAGAATGGATGAAAGAATTTAAAAGGTTATTAAAAACCGGCGGTTATGCCTATATAACTACCCACGGAAAATCTCTATTTATTAATCTTACTAACAGCGAAATTGATAAAATAAAAAGTGAAGGATTCTTAGTGATCAACGATGAAATTGAAGGCGATAATAAATGTACAACTTATCAAACACGGGAATTCTTTATAAAAAATTTGTCTGATGGTTTCGAACTGATTGATTTCATTCCCGGTAAACCAGGGACTACATCACCTCAAGATATTTATCTGCTGAAAAAAATTTAGGAGTTATTAACTAGAAAATTCTTCTGATAAGGCAATCCCTCCATAAAGCGCCGCATCGTCTCCTAGTTGAGTTGAAACAATTTTTACATTCTTCCCCGGTTCGGGCAGAACAGCTTCTTTGTATGCCGTTTTAATTCTCGGCATCATAAACTCGTGCATTGCTTCAATAACTCCGCCGCCAAGAATAATTGTATCCAAATTCAATAAAGTTGTTATACTTCCGATTACGGTCCCTATTGTTGCGGCAGCTTTCGAAACATGTTTTGTTGCAAGAGGATCACCTTTCTTTACGGCTAAAGCGAGTCCTTTACTTTTTAACGCCTTCTTTGGCGATTTGTATTCGTTCAATAAACTCTTCTTCCCTTTACGAAGTTCTTTCTTTATTTCTCTAACAATAGCTGTACGGCTTGCTGATAATTCAAATGTAGATTTTTTTGATTTCGTGGAGAAAGTACCTTTAGCATCGACTAACATATGTCCTATTTCGCCGGCAAAAAATGTAGAACCGCGATAAAGTTTCCCGTCGAAAAATAACGCACTCCCTATCCCCGTCCCGATGAAAACAACCAGGGCATTATTGAGTTCGTTGTTGAATTCAAACTTTTTAATACCGAGTCCGGCAAGATTAACATCATTCTCTATAAGAACCGGGATCGAAAAAAAATTGGATAGTGATTCTTTAATATTAAAATTTATAATACCAAGATTGGGTGCTCTGCCTATAACTCCGGTAAATGGATTGACCGTACCGGGGACACCCATACAGACAGATTTGATATCGCGTTCGGATACCTCATTTTCTGCCATTACTTGTTTGACTGACTGAGCTATAGTTTCGACCAAATATTCTTTCCCCTTCTCTATATCGGTAGGAATCTTTACCCTCCCTATAATTTCATTTTTAGAATTAATTAGTGCAGATAGGATCTTTGTACCGCCGAGGTCCACAGAAATAATGTAGCTGCCAGCCATTATATTACTCCATTAGAATGTGTAAGATGTTAACTAATTTCTCGCCTAATTAAAATTTTAGTAAATTCACATTAGGGTTTAAGAGATTAACTAAATATTATTATTCTTAAATATAAAATAACAGATTTTTAATAATATCGGGAGAATTAATGTATTTAAACTTTTCGGATATCCCCGGCAGCCAAAATTTATTCTTGGATTATATACATGAATTTGATAACGTCCAGAAGTTTTATAAAAGAAACTTTAGAGCACAAGATTCATACGAAAAATTTTTCGATTTACTTTCTCAAAAAGAGAGAGTCCACAAAGATGAACTTCCTGAAATTATTAAATCGCAGTATTCAAAAATTAGATACTCAAAACTAACCTTATCAAACATCGAGTCATTAAGATCACACAAAACTATTGCAGTTGTTACCGGGCAGCAGCTTGGAATTTTCGGCGGACCATTATACACAATTTATAAAACCATTACTGCAATTAAATTGTGCAACTTCCTAAAAGAAATTTACGATGGCTACCAGTTCGTTCCAATTTTCTGGCTCGAAGGTGATGATCACGACTACGATGAAGTTAGGTCAATTAGTATTCTGAATAATGAAAATAATATCTTCAACCTGAAATACGATGACGGACAGTTTGAAGAGCTGAACCGCGGCAGTATTGGTGAACTTACTTTTAACCAAAACCTTGATAATGTGATCGCTGATTTATCAAATGGTTTGAGGGAAAGTGAATTCAAACAATCGCTGCTCGATTTAATCAAATCAATTTACCAGCCGGGCAAAACATTTCTCGAATCATTTAGAGAACTGATGATTACCCTATTTGATGAATACGGTTTGATCGTTTTCAACCCGGTTGATCCGGCAGTGAAAAAACTTTTAGTCCCGATCTTTACACAAGAGATTACAAATTATAGAAATCAAACAAGCTACCTTGTAGAAAGAAGTGCGGAACTTGAAGAGATTTATCACGCCCAGGTTAAGGTAAAACCAATCAATCTTTTTTATATCGATGGATCGGAACGAATTTCTATTGAACCCGGTGAAAATGATTACCGCTTAAAAGGCAAACGGAAAAAATTTACATTTGAAGAAATTACTTCAGAGTTAAATAACCGTCCTGAGAAGTTCAGCCCAAATGTATTGCTAAGACCAATTTGCCAGGATTACCTTTTCCCGACTGCCTTTTATGTAGGCGGACCGGCTGAAATTAGTTACTTCGCCCAGGTTACTCCTTTGTATGATATCTACAAAATACCGCAGCCATTTATTTATCCGCGGTCATCGGCAACAATTGTAGAGAGAGGGGTTAAATCGATTTTAGAAAAATACAGCGTTGATTACCGGGATGTTTTCACAACTGGCGATGAACTGATAACAAAAATTATTTCTGCTAATTCTGATTTTAATATCGAAAAATTGTTTGATGATACTAACAGTTCTATCGGTGAAATATTTGCCGATTTAAATGTAAAACTTACTGCAATCGACAAAACGTTATCCGACTTAAATTCGAAATCGAAGGAAAGAATCGCACAAACATTAGATTATTTGAAATCAAAAGCGATAGAAGCTGAGAAACGGAAACACGAGGCAACAATAAGACAACTTACCAAAGTTCAGAATGTACTTTTTCCTAATAGTAACCTCCAGGAAAGGGAGCTGAACTTGATCTATTTCCTGAATAAATACGGTATGGATATTCTAAAATGGATTTTCAACGAACTTGCAATTAATAAGTTCGAGCATCAAATTCTGGAATTGTGATAAAATGAGCTTTACTGATATCTTAGTATGAAATAATTAAACTTATATGATAATAAATTCAGGTTAGCTAAATGTAATTTATTTATGGAATCTACCAGACCAAAATATTTCGTTTTTGTTTTAATGCCCTTTGAAGATTCTTTTACAGACATATATAAATTAGGCATTCAAGCGACTTGTAAAGAAATCGGGGCTTATTGCGAACGTATCGATGAACAAATATTTCAAGAAAGCATTTTAGAACGAATTTACAATCAGATTTCCAAAGCTGATTTGATTATTGCTGATATGAGTGGGCGAAATCCTAACGTCTTTTATGAAGTAGGTTATGCACATGCGCTTGGGAAAAATGTAATATTACTAACGCAAAATACTAACGATATCCCGTTCGATTTAAAACACTATCCCCACATAGTTTACGAAAATAAAATAGTCAAACTTAAAGAGGAATTATCTAGAAGAGTTCGCTGGTTCATGGACCACCCAAGTCACAATATTCATCTGATGTCTAACAACCTTAGAGTGATGCTTAATCGAAAGTTTATCGAAAATGATATAGAAATAGTTATTTATGAAAGCAATTTCCCCGTCCGATGGTTTTTAATTGAAATGGATTTATATAATGACCCGTCAACAATAATTAAGACAATCAATGCAAAAATTGGAATAATTACTCCTACCTTTATTGAAAGTTTGGCATTCGAGGAAGATCAGAGAAAAAGAGGAGGTTTTAGTTCAAAAACATTTTTGCATGATGATAAATATCATCTTCATATTGAAGACCATAAATTTGAAATATTACCTGGTGGGTATTTTAAAATATTTTTAGAATTTTTCTGTATCAATAATCCTGTAGTTCAAAAAAGCAATATCCCTATTACAATACGATCGTTCTTAGAAAATGGTTATAGCGATATTAATGCAAATTTAATATTAGAGAAAAAAATATAACACGCGTTTAAATGGTGACTTGTTTTAAATGTGTGCCATTAGATAAGGTTATAGGATTTTGTTTCTCAGGCAGAGTTATTCTTTAAGTCGGATTTAATTTACAAATGGAATAGGATTATTTAATCTGCTGCATTAGATCAACCTTCTCATCACTAAAAATTAGTTTGATATAATTATCGCACTAGACTATTTTAGTTTAGAAGGACTGCATTATGAAATTGAGTGAATCGGTAAAATCAATCAGTTATCTTAAAGCTAATGCCGATAGATTGGTTGAGAAAATTAATAAAGAGCAAAAAAACTTTTATTATTACTCAAAAAGGCGAAGCAACGGTAATTGTTCAAGACATAAAAGTTTATGAGAAAACTCAAAAAACTATGGCAATGCTTAAATTGCTTGTAATGACTCATAATAAAAGTAAAAAAGCGAAAGGAATTCAAAAGACTTTTTCTGAACTACATCTTAATTTGAATTTAATAGCTGCAAATCATTTTTAGCTGTTCAACAAAATTTGGGTTTGACACACCAACGCTTTCAAATTGATTTACGATCCCGCCGTTATCCATCAACATAGATAGCACAGCAAACGCCATAGCTATCCGGTGGTCGCCGTAACTTTCAAATTCAACTTTGGGATTATTCATCTTGCCGGAAATTTCAAATCCGTCATCATATTCCAAAATATCCAAACCGGTCAAACGTAAATTATAGCAAATAGAATTTATACGGTCTGATTCTTTAACACGTAATTCTTTAGCATTACTAACCTTAAAATTACCACCGGCAAAAATACCGGCAATTGCAAGAATTGGAATTTCATCAATTATGTTTGGTATTAACTCAACGGGAATTTCAATATTCTGCAAATCGCTTGATTCCACTCTTATATTACCTCGCTTCTCGCCGTTTTCAACAATTTCATTTTCAATAGAAATCTTACCACCCATATTTTTTAGAACGGTTAATATCCCGGTCCTTGTTTCGTTCAGTGAAACATGCTTAATCAGTAAGCTTGAATTTTTAGTCAGCAAAGCAAAAACAATAAAAAAAGCAGCAGACGAAATATCGGAAGGTACGGTAATTTCAAAATTAACCGGGTAGTTCTCCTTAGATGCATAAATAATTTTACCTTCTTTACCTTGCTCAACTTTGCAGCCAAGCATTTTTTCGGTATGGTCTCTTGTCGATGCTGTTTCAATTATTCTCGAAGTTTCATCTTGATGCAAAGCTGCTAAAATAAGAGCGCTTTTAACTTGCGCACTCGCAACTTCCAACTTGTAATTTATTGCTTTAAGATTGCTTGACTGATTTATAGTCAAAGGTAATGTACCGTTTGCACTTGTCACTATCTCTGCACCCATTAACCTTAACGGATTCACTACACGCATCATCGGACGTTTAGATAACGATTCATCTCCAATAAGTGTAGATGAAAAATTCTGTGCAGATAATATACCCGTGATTAATCTTGCCGTGGTACCGGAATTACCGCAATCTAAATTCTCTGCCGGTGGAGTAAAACCTTTGAAACCTTTCCCGTTTACTTTTATTATACCTTGTTCAATAGAAAATGAAATGCCGAGTTTTGAGAAACAATTCATTGTGGAAGTTACATCCTGGGAATTAGAACAATTCTTAACAATAGAAATCCCCTTTGCCATAGAAGCAAACATTACAGAACGATGGGAAATAGATTTGTCACCGGGGAGCGACAACGTTCCGTTTACACTTTGTATTTTGTTGAAACTTTGTTTCATTTATCGCACCATTGATCGATTAGATTATCTAACTCTTTCTGCGAGAGATCACTTTTATTATACATACCTTTCAAAACTCTTTGTCTTTGAGCTTCATACAAAGTAACTGCTGCGGCAACAGAAACATTTAAACTTTGTATCATGCCTCTCATAGGAATGTAAAATATTTCGTCCGACATTCCTTTAATCTCTTTTGATACCCCTCTATGTTCATTACCAAGTAGAAGAGCTATTTTCTTTGTTAGATCGAGATCGTATAAATTTTTGGCATTCTTATCTAAATAACTGGAATAAATTTTAAAACCCTCTTTTTTTAATGAATCGATACAAGTTTTGCTATCATTAAATTTTTCTATCTCTATCCACTTGCTTGCCGAAGCTGAACTTACCTTGCTTATCCGTGGAAATCCTTCTACTGTATAAAGCAGAGTAATCTTTGCAATACCGACAGCATCACAAGTTCTGAAAATTGCACTAACATTATGCGGATCATGAATATTTTCGCATACAACACGTAATGTATGCTGGCGTGCAATGGCGGCATCGGTAATTTTTTTTAATCTCTCATCTGTCTTAAACTTACGCATACTATTTATCGAAGATAATTTTATAGGTTATAACATTACCCTCTTTTCTCGCACGGTCTAATTTATATTTGAAATCAGGATTAGCTTGGATATAAAGTTTGAATATATCTAAAGTTTTGAGAATTACATCGTCCTCATTATGAGCCCAGCTTTCACAACCTTTTAACGAAGGGATTTCAGCGGAATAACCATCATCGGTTTTTGTAACTATAAGATCAAGAACCACTAATAACCACCACCCGGAGAAGTTTTTTCACCTTTAACAATTTTAACACTCGCACTCGCACCAATACGATCAGCCCCGCTCTCTATCATTAGTTTAGCATCTTCGGCAGTTCTAATACCACCCGATGCCTTAACACCAACGCTCGAACCTACAACATATTTCATAAGTGCAACATCTCCGGCAGTTGCACCGCCTTTACTAAACCCGGTCGATGTTTTTACGAAATCGGCTTTTGCTTCTTTACTGATCAGGCAAGCTTTAATTTTTTCTTCGTCAGTCAGCAGCGCAGTTTCAATAATAACTTTACAGACAGAATTATATCTTTTTGCTGCAAGAACAACTTGGTTGATATCATTAAATACATAATCATAATTGTGTTGTTTCAGCATTCCTACATTTATCACCATGTCGATTTCCTGGGCGCCGTTTTTTAGAGCTTGCTCAGCTTCGGCTCTTTTAATTTCTGTTGTTGTAGCACCGAGCGGAAAACCAATTACTGTGCATACTTTTACTATCGATCCTTTTAATAAATCTTTACACATTGTAACATAGCAAGGATTAATACACACGGAAGCAAACGAATAAGTGCGAGCTTCTTCGCAAAGCTTATTGATTTCATCCGGAGTAGTATCCGGTTTAAGCAATGTATGATCAATCATCCTCGCAACATTTCGATCGATAATTTCTTGTCCCACACCAAAACCGGCAGCAATTCTATCGGCACCGTTTTTAATAATATTTTTAACAGCCGCTGGTTGATCCACAACATTTCTTTCCCAACCTACACATGTTCCGCCATGGCAATAGAAATCCTGGAGAGCTTTTTCAATATAGACTTGAGAAACTACTTTATCGATCAATGAATCACTCATTTATAATCCACTGTTAATTCTTGAATATGCTTCAAATGTATTTTTCAACAGCATTGCAATAGTCATTGGTCCAACACCACCGGGAACCGGTGTTATAAACGATGCCTTCTTTTCCACTTCAGCAAAATCTACATCACCAACCAACCGGTAACCTTTTTTGGAAGCTTGGTCTTCCACCCTATTTATTCCAACATCAATAATAACCGCCCCTTCTTTTATCATATCGGCTTTAATAAAATGGGCTTTGCCGATAGCTGCAATTAATATATCCGCAGATTTTGTAAACTGCGTGAGATCTTCGGCAGCAGAATGACAAACAGTAACAACTGCATTTGCACCTTTCTTTTTTTGAAGCAACATATTTGCAACCGGTTTTCCAACTATATTACTTCTGCCGACTACCACAACATGTTTTCCCTCGGTTGGTATATTGTACCGCAACAGCAATTCTACTACTCCATAAGGTGTACACGGATAAAAAGTATTTTTGCCAATCACAAGATTACCAACACTTACCGGGTGAAACCCGTCCACATCTTTAGCCGGATCGATCGCTTCAATAATCTTTTGCTCGTTAATATGCTTAGGCAATGGCAATTGTACAAGTATGCCGTGATAATCTTTATTTTCGTTGTAACTATTAACTAATTTCAACAATGCTTCTTCACTAAAATCTTCCGTGTGTTTTTCAATTTTCGAAAGCATTCCAATTTCCGAACATGCTTTACTTTTTGAGTTTACATATGATTGAGAAGCCGGATTATCACCGACAAGAATTGTCACCAGACCCGGTACTTGTTTACCGGATTGAATCAATTTACTTACTTTAATTTTTAGTTCAACCCTGATTTCTTCTGCTACTTTTTTACCATCAATTATCTGCGCCATAGTAATTTTATTCGGATTTCTTTTTATCAAATTCAGGTATAAATATTCTTTCTATCTCAACACACTTACCGCTTGATGAATCAACTTTTAAAAAAACTCCGCATAGATGAACATTATCCGTTGCGGTTTGATATTTCTGGGGCGTTTGATACAAGAAACGGTTTATTGCAGCATCCGTTTTCATACCGATCACCGAATCATACGGACCCGTCATTCCGCAATCGGTAATATAACCGGTACCGTTGTTCAATATTCTTTCGTCGGAGGTCTGAACATGTGTATGTGTTCCAATAATCATCGAAACTTTTCCATCTAGATAATTTGCAAGAGCAAGCTTTTCGGCAGTTGCTTCTGCATGTATATCGATAACAATAACATTTGTTTCTTGTTTTATTCTTGGCAATATCCAGTCTGCCGAACGGAAAGGGCAATCGATCGGCGCCATAAATGCCCTACCTTGCAAATTGAGAACGCCTACTTTCACTTTTGGACTATCAACAATGTAATATCCGTTACCAATAGTTCCTTTGGGATAATTAAGAGGGCGAAGTACACGCGGATCTCTTTTTAGATAATCCTGGGATTGATGTTTATCCCATGTATGATTACCGCCGGTGATGCAATTGACACCAAGATCAAAAAGCTGCTTTGCTTCTTTTTCGGTACATCCTTTACCATCGGAAGCATTTTCGCCATTTACTATTGTTACATCGGCGCGGTATTTTTTTTGTAAACTTTGCAGCCACATTTGGGTAATATCCAAGCCCGGCTGACCGATAATATCGCCAATAAAGAGTATGTTTATATTCATATTGTATTCTCGCTAAATCAAATATATTGAAAAAGAGACGAATAACGAAACCACTACATTTCCCTGATAAGTTTACTGAAAAAAATTTATTTGATTAAATTAGAATCATGAAAAAGAATGTTACAGCAAAAGAATCGCAGCTAAAAGATTTGCACTTCGATAAAGGTGAGTATTCTGTTTTTGATTTTGAGACAACCGGTACTTCCGCCAAAACCGACAAAGTAATCGAGATCGGTATTGTGAAAATTCTTAAGGGAAAAATTGTAGATACTTTTCAATCATATATAAACCCCGGGAGACAAATTCCATATTACATAACAACAATGACGGGCATAACAAATGCCGATGTTGAAAACGCTCCCTACTTTGAAGAAGTATATTCCAGCATAAAAGATTTTATTGGTGAGTCGATACTCGTCGCACACAATTTGAATTTTGATCATTCATTTCTGAAACATGAATGTTTAAATGCAGAATTAGAAATGATAGCCAACCCGGCAATTTGCACGCTAAAACTTGCGAAGAGATTATTTCCGCATTTCCCAAGCCGATCACTAGGTAATTTGACCCGAACATTAAGAATACGGCATCGTAACGTACACCGCGGTTTAGGTGATGCAACCGCTACTGCAAAGATTTTATTGCATATGTTCAATCTCTTAAAAGAAGAACATGATATTGAAAGCATTACCGACCTTGTTAATTTCCAGAATATTCCTTCGGGTAAACAATATAAATTAATTAAGAAAAAGTTAGCCGATGATTATGCAGCTATCCCCGATGACCCGGGAATTTATTTCTATAAAAATGCAAAAGAAGAAATTATTTATATCGGTAAGGCTAAATCGTTAAAGCAAAGAGTCAGCAGTTATTTTTTGAGTCATACACCAAGAAAGACACGCGAAATTGTCAGGAAGGCAGATCGGTTAGGTTACCAGGTTACCAATACAGAATTAACAGCACTCCTTTCCGAAGCTGAACTTATTAAAGAGATGAAACCAAAACTGAATACTTTACTAAAAAAGTATTCGAACAATTATTTTATCAGGATTACGAATAACCATTCATTCCCGTCGGTCGAAGCAACAACTCAATTCGATTTTGATGAAAATGATTTTTACGGTCCATACCCAAATAGAGAGACTACTACAATCATTAAAAATATTATTGATAGAACTTTTCAATTGCGTGAGTGTGGTGATTTAGAATTTGCAAAGAGTAAACGATGCTATCTTGCAGATATTGCAAGATGCTATGCGCCTTGTGCAGATAACAAAATCTTACCGGTTTACAAAGATGAGTTAGTTAAGGTCTGCGAATTTCTCAGCGGCCAAAACCAGTCTGCCATAGATCGATTACTCAACCGAATGAAAGACTTGAGCTCACAACAGAAATTTGAAGATGCTGCACTTGTAAGGGATACAATAAATTTAATATTCAAACAACTGAATAAAGCATCTATACTTTCGGAGCCGATAAACAAAGCCAATGTTCTGATTGAAATTATGGGAAGTAAAAAGAACGACTACCTTCTATTGCTTGAAGGGAAAATGTTTATAAAAGATTTTTTTGCAGACAAGGATAATTCCTTTGATGAAGCACTAGAAAGCTATTTTAATGGTGCTATTCAAATCTTAAAGGAATTGACTGCTAAAGATTTGGAGCGATTAAAAATCTCGCTTTCGTGGTTAGTTAAGAACAAAACAAGAATTAAAGTTCATTACTTAAAAGATTACAATTCGCTGGATATGCTTGCTTCTAACTTATTATTTCCGAAAAAAGATGTAAAAGATTATTCGGAGATCGGGTAAATTTTTGCTTATATAACAAATGAGATCAAAAAATTTACAAGGTATGCAGATAGAAATATCAGGAACAAGTAGATAATTGCCGATTTCCAAAAATTTTTGGAAAATGTAATACTAGGAATATAACCCCTCCATCCGCATTCATAGCATCTATAAATCTTATAGAAAGTCATTTTCTTAATTATCTGTTCCTTCATGCTTCTTGCACGGGAATGATGCAAAGTTGCTGACTTACCACATCCGCGGCATTTTGCATATTGTGGATTACGATATGTTATTATCTCAAGTTTCTTCAATTCCTATTACCAAGAAATGTCCCATATAACACTTGATCATGTAATATTTCTAACGCACTCTCGATTTGTTTATCATAGTGTAGGGATTCTAGAATTCTTCCATTACGACCATTCGTTCTTGCTGCTAATTCCTCTTTAATCGATGCAATAACATCATCCTTATACTTTTCCAATTCTTTTGAATGACTATCATCAATTTGTTTTTCCGCAGTCTGCAACTGTTCCAAGAACTTACCATCAAGATTTTCATCAACCACAGCGATCTTTAACTGGCTAATCAGTTTTTCCGCCGGTGATATGAAATGAAATTTTTGTTCTTTTATATACTCTTTGAATTTTTTTAATAATTCATTCTCGCTATAATCTTTCAATCCTGATTTAATATCATTATTATAAAGTGAAGTTGCAAACTTGAAAAACATTCCGTCAGCCATTAACCGCTCTACCAAATACGATTTTGATTTATTGGAAACCGTCGAATCAGGTTTAATACCACCGGCTGAATAAACAATGCGTTGATGATCAGTTTTAAATTCGCTTTGTTTTATCATCCCGCTTATTTCAAAAACTTTATTCTTCTCCGAGTAATCAACTTTTTGAATTGATCTGCCGCTAGGTGTGTAATATTTTGCAGTTGTAATCTTTAATGATGTATTATATGAGAGCGGAATTAGTGTTTGCACCAATCCTTTACCGAATGAATTAACGCCTACAATTACTCCCCTATCATGATCTTGTATTGCCCCGGCAACAATTTCTGAGGCAGAGGCAGAACCTTCATCAATCAACACTGCTAATTTAACATTGGCAGCAATAGGTTCTTCATAAGAAAAATATTTTTTTGAACTCAAGCTATCTCTACCTTTAACCGAAACAATTAATTGACCTTTGTTTAAGAACTTTTCGCAGACATCAATCGCAGCATCAAGTAATCCCCCGGGATTACCTCTCAAATCCAAGACAATAGATTCAATATCTTTTTGCTCTTTCAATTCCAACAAAGCTTTTTTTACTTCATCACCGGCAGACCTTGAAAAGCCGCTTAACTTGATATACGCATTATTACTCTCTTCGGGATAAAAACCATAGTAGCTGATATTTTTTATCTCTATTTCTTCACGTACCAGGTTGAACGTAATAATATCGCCCGAACCCTCCCTTTCAACATCTATCTTAACTACAGTACCGGGGTCTCCTTTTAGCAGCTCATTCAGTCTATCATAATTATCTTTGGTTACTTCTACACTGTTTATTTTAATTATAACATCCCCAATTCTCATTCCTTGTCGCTGTGCCGAATATCCTTCGATAAGGTCGACGATTGTTATACTTTCATTTCTAAGACCGACTGTAGCACCAATTCCGCCATATTTACCACGGGTGATAATATCAATATCTTTTTGATTGTCTTGATCGATAAAATTTGTGTACGGATCCAGTGATTCGAGCATTCCATCAATCCCGGCAAGCATAAACTCTTCCGGATTTAGAGGCTCAACATAATTAAGTGTTACTTCACGGTACACTTTGCCGAATATATCTATACTTTTATTTATTTCGAAGTAAATGTCGGAATCTTTTTTTACAAAACCGGAAAATATTATTACCGATACTAAACCAAGAACGAAAATATTTTTTTTGAACATCAAATTGCCTTTCTAAATCTTTCAATTTCAGTTATAATAATTTTATTAACTTCGTCTTTAGGAAGCATCCCATCAATCTTTCTGAATCGCTTGTTATTTTCTGTCATGAAAATATATCCATCACGAACACGGTGATAAAAATCTAACCTGGAATTTTCAATCCGGTCCAGTTCAATCTTTTTTACTTTCGACATCCGCTTAACGACTTCTTCAACCGGTATATCGATGAAAAAAGTCATATCGGGGACCGCTTTACCAATTGCAAAATTCTGTAATTTGGTGACAAAATCAAGATCAATACCTCTGCCGTATCCTTGATAAGCAATGGAAGAATCATGGAATCGGTCAGAAATAACTATATAGTTATTTTCAATTGATTTAATTATTGTTTGATTGACTAGCTGCGAACGGCTTGCAGAAAATAAAAGTAATTCTGTCTCATCAGCCATTTCAGAATTTTTTTTATCGAGTAAGATATCCCTAATTTTTTCGGAGATCGGTGTTCCGCCTGGTTCCCTTATAACAATTACTTTTTTCTTCTTATCGATAAAATATTTTTCAAGTAATTCTACTTGTGTAGATTTGCCGCAGAAATCCAATCCTTCAAAAGTTACGAACATAGTTAGAACTGTTTTATGACGTATTCTAGTTTTTTAGGTACTACATCAATAAGCGTTGTAAGTGAAGGTATTTCAATATTGGGTTCTATTGTTTCGTTTACATGTCTCAATATATCCCAATAATCTACGTACGCTTTAATGCTATCATTAGTTAACCTTCCCAATTTATTAATACCACCTTTTAATACAACGGTAATTTTTGACGGTGATACTTGTAATTCTTTAGAAGAGGGTACATTCCGGACTTCAACAATTAAATCGTTAAAAGCTTTATCAACAATCTTTTGAACGTCAAACTCAATTTTGCATTCACTATTGGAAAAGCTAACACCGTCAATCTCTGTAAGTGTAAGTTTGGTTTCAACTTTCGAATCAACATCTTTATTTTCATAGGGTTGAGTATAAACAGTATCAATATTCTGCAGCAAACTTGCAGAGCCCGAAATTTCCAAAAGCTTTGGCTCAATAATTAGCTCCGAAGCAATTCCATAATCAGGTTTGAAATCAACATTTATTATCGGTTTTACATGTACTTTTTTTGTTATGGATTTATCAATATTAATTTCAATGTGCGATGGTGCTATTTCTACAAGATGAAATGATGATGTGAGCCATGTATTATTTTCTACTTCATTCCTTATATCAATTCTTGATTTGCCTATTCTGCGATGTGCCGACACAAAAAATTCGGGCTCACCGCTCAAACCAAGTTTTGCTAGTTCCCATCCCTTCGATTTTACACGTAAATAGATTTCCTTATGAGAAATACTACCCAAAGAAAAATTCTTGGGCAAATTCATAACTCTAACTTGTACTTTGATAGTTGTGGTAAAATCACCGGATAAGGTTACAGAGCCCCATAGAATTATCGAAAACAAAATTATTACAGAGAAAGGTATAATTTTTTTCTTCATACGCTAAAAATATAAAAAAAACTCCACTTACGTGGAGTTCAGTGAGAATTCTATTTATAAACTTTTACCTTAGTTTATCAAAAAATGCAATTAATTCATCACGATTAGCACGCGAAATTTCTCTCCCCTTAATCGGGAAATTTTCAAATGAACGTGCATAATGACGGAGCTTATGAACATTAAGCGTGTCGAGATATTCTTTTGACGGAAGTTCTTTTGTAGAAATAATTTCGGTTTGTTCTTCGCTCTTTTCTTCTTGACCGCTTAATTCATTAATTGCTTCTTTTCTCAGTGCTGCTAACCGCGATTCAGTAGTATCCGGCACTACTTTGGTTGTAGATTTCGGGCGTCCTCGTCTTCTAACAACCTTTACCGGTTCCTCAAACAATCCGGGACTGCTTTCATCATCTTTTGTCACGGGAATTACTTCTTCTTTCTTTTCCTCTATAGGTGTCTCAGGAATTTTTTCTTTAATCTTTTCTTTTTCAGTTTTGGTTTTTGTTTCACTTTGAATGGAAGAGTAGTAAATAATATCTTCAATTTGGTCATCCGGACGTGGTATAACGTGTGCGGAAATTAATTGGCTTACCCGTTGTGCAGCAGCAGCACCGGCATCAACAGCAGCTTTTACCGCGGCAACCTCGCCGATTATTTTTACAGTTACCAACGCCGCCGTGATTTTTTCCTTGCTTACCAATTTAACATTAGCAGCTTTAACCATCGCATCGGCGGCTTCAATGGCACCAATTAATCCTTTGGTTTCAATGAGCCCAAGAGCTAATTGCATAATTCAATTACTTTGATCTTTTAGGAAGAATCATTTCCACATCAGTATGAGGACGAGGAATGACGTGAACTGAAACTAATTCACCAACGCGTTGAGCAGCAGCGGCACCGGCATCGGTAGCAGCTTTAACTGCACCAACGTCTCCACGGACCATAACGGTTACGTATCCGCCGCCAATCGTTTCTTTGCCAATTAATTCAACTTTTGCTGCTTTAACCATCGCATCGGCAGCTTCTATTGCGCCTACCAATCCTTTGGTTTCAATCATTCCGAGTGCGTCAAGAGTCATAGATGTGCTCCCTATTTTTAATTAATTACATTTTCAAAATAGTTTATATAGACAAAATTGTCAATTTCTTTTAACAACTGTGCTGCGTAAATAATCTTCAAGAATGACCGCTGCCGAGTTTTTATCGAGCAATGATTTATCCCTTCTCTTCTTTTTAGACAGCACTGTTTCAATAACTCTTTGTTTTGCAATTTCCGAAGAATATCTTTCATCAATTAATTCAATTGGCAGACTGCAAATCTTGAATACTTCGTCTTTAAATTCATATACAAGTTTAGAAATTTTTGATTCTTCCCCGTTTTCTTTAACCGGGTTCCCGATAATAATTTTTACAACATGATATTCATCTATAATTTTTTTTAAGTCTATAAAAAATTTTGAATTGTTTTCCAAAGTGACCAAAGGATAAGCAAAAATATTGAGAGGGTCAGTTATTGCAATACCGATTCTTTTTTCACCGAAATCTATCGCCAGTATTCTTTTTTCTTCGATCATTTAATAAAATTTTAGTTTAGTTATCAGCATCAAACCGTTCAACAAGATAGATCCCTTTTACTTTCTTTAACCTATCTATCAATTTATTTAAATGTCCCAAATCCTTTACGTAAACTGTAACTGTTCCTTTAAACATCGAATCACCGGTCGAAATATTTACAGATTTGATATTCGTATTCTCATATGTTGTTATACTATTAGAAATATCTTTCAAAATGCCGGGCATATCTTCACCACGGATACTGATGCCGGCAACGAAGAAAGCACCGTTAGTCTTTGGCCATGTAACCGGCACAATTCTACTTTCACCATTTTTAAGCATCGCGATTAAATTGTTGCAATCCTTGCGATGAATTTTTATCCCCTCACCTATTGTTACATAACCAACAACCGGGTCACCGGGTATCGGGTGACAGCACTTAGCATACGAGACAGCCAATCCTTTCTGATCACCTTCGATAACAACGCCGCCAGCTGTCGTACGTGCTATATCTGCAAATTTATTGAATTCTAAATCGTGACTTGCTTTATCTTCTTCATCGGTTTTGGGATTTAATATTTCATCAAGATTTATTTTGTCTTGAGAAATCGCACGGTAGAACAGTCTTGTATTTTCAAATTTTAATTTTCGCGCAAGTTTAACTAAGTCATCATTCGAAAAAGAGAGTTTCAATTTTTTAATTTTCTTTTCCCAAACTTCTTTGCCATATTCAATTTGTTTCTCTTCTTCTTTATTAAGGTATTTTCTAATGTGACTTTTTGTTTTGTGCGTCTGAACAAACTGAAGCCAGCTTTTATTCGGATGTTGATTTTTTGACGTGATAATTTCAACTTGATCACCGCTATGCAGCACTGTATCTAGAGGAACAATTTTACCGTTTACTTTTGCACCGATGCAGTGGTCACCGACATTACTGTGAACTTCATATGCAAAATCGACCGGTGTTGAATTGAGGGGCAATCTTTTCAATTCACCTTTTGGAGTAAAGATATAGATTTCATCTTGGTAGAGATTGAGTTTAAAACTTGCAAGAATTTCCCGTGTTGCTTCATCCTTAGAAGCATTTTCAAAAATGTCGCGCACCCAGTTAACCCAGTCCTCAAGATCGGAATCGGAAGTTTCAATTTTCTCTTTATATTTCCAGTGAGCGGCAACTCCACGCTCTGCAATTTCGTGCATCTTTCTTGTTCTTATCTGTACTTCTACTAATTTTCCATCAGGACCGATTACCGTTGTATGAATCGATTGATAATTATTCTTTTTTGGAATAGAGATAAAATCTTTGAAGCGATCCGGAATCGGCTTGTAGAGTTGATTAATTATTCCCAAAACATAGTAGCATTCATTAGGATCATTACTCTCTAAAATGATTCGAACTGCAAGCAAATCATAAATATCCTCAAACGGGCGGTTCTGCATTATCATTTTACGATACACCGAGTATAAGTGTTTTGGCCTTCCACCTATTTCGTAATCAAGCTTATGTTCCTTTAATTTTTCTACTATCGGTTTAGTGAAGCGATTTATAAATGATTCCCTCTCTTTCCTTGTATTCTTAACTTTCTTAGCAATATCATCATAAGCTTCTTTATTCAAATATTTGAATGCAAGGTCTTCCATTTCCCATTTAATTGCACCGAGACCAAAGCGGTGTGCAAACGGAGCGTAAATTTCTAATGTTTCTTTTGCTATCCTTCTTTGTTTCTGGGGATGTACAAATTCAAGTGTTCGCATGTTGTGCAAGCGATCGGCAAACTTTACTAGAATTACACGAACATCTTTAATCATTGAAAGTAACAGCTTGCGGTAATTTTCAGCTTGCGTGATTTCTTGTCCTTTGAATACACCGCCTATCTTTGTAACACCATCAACAATTTCTGCAACTTCTTTATTAAATTCTTTGGCAATAAAATCGAGACTGATATCGCTGTCCTCAACAACATCGTGAAGTAATGCGCTAACCACTGAAATATCGTCCAGCGGAATTTCGCGAGCTACAATCGATGCGACTTCATAAGGATGGTTAAAATATGGTTCGCCGGAAGCTCTAAAATCGTTCTTATGCGATTCGTAACTTAGCTGGAATGCTTTTTGGATTAATCCCTCGTTGACTGAAGGAAGATTTGCTCTGCAAACAGCGACGAGATCATCCATCATCCGTTTATGTTTTACACTTATTGTAAGTTCCATAGCGCCTAATTCCATAGGCAATTAATATTATTCTTTTGTGTCAAAGTCAATATACCTAATCGTCACTAACACAGTCAAAGTGTTAAAATGTTCCGAAAGTACGGTCACCCGCATCTCCTAATCCGGGCAAAATATAACCAATATTGCTTAATTGCCTATCTAAAGCAGCAGTGTAAATAGGAACTTCAGGATGTTCACTATACATTTTGTTTACGCCCTCCGGGGCTGCAATTAGACATGCAAGGATACAATTACCGGCATCCCGCTTCTTCAAATAATTGAACGATGCTACAGCACTGCCACCGGTTGCAAGCATAGGGTCTAAAAGTATAGTAACAGATTCATCTAGATTATTAGGAGTTTTATAATAATAATCGATCGGTTCCAAGGTTTTCTCGTCTCGCTGCAAACCGATATGCCCTACTTTAGCATCGGGTATCATTTCTAAAAATGAACTGACCATGCTCAAACCGGCTCTTAGTACCGGTACAAGAACAATCTGTTTTTTTAGTTTGTATCCCTTTGTTTTTTCTAACGGAGTTGTAACTTCATACTCCAGTAAATCTAGTGTTTTGCCAATTTCAATTGCTAATGCATACGAAACACGACTTAAGGCAGACCTAAAATCAGCCGGCTGTGTACCGGCTTCTCTTAAAACTGTTACATCTCTTTTCACAAATGGATTATCTACAATAATTAAATTTTTCATCCTATTCCTTTTCTATTTTTCTACCAAGTATTGACAAAAGATTTACAAATGGAGATAACGGAGGTGTATAATTAAAGTTAATATTCACTAATTCGGTCGCCCTAATATGATTATGGATGAACGATGAGATCAAATCCCCGTAACCGGAAACTTCTTTTCCTCCAAAAAATGAAGCACCAAGTATTTGTTTATTTGATTTATCAAAAATTATTTTCCCGAATACATTTTCTGATTCGGGCATAACTTTAACTAAATTAGGAGCAATTGCACTAACCGATTTGCAATTGAATTTATTTTCAACAGCTTCCTTTTGGTTCAATCCAACAGCAACCAGGTATTTATCAAATATTTTTACTGCTGCATTTTTCACAACCGGTTTTGCAACAGCAATACCACCGGCAGCATTTTCACCGGCAATGTGCCCAAAAGAATGAGCATAAGTTGCTAGTGGGAAAAAGTCCGGTTTGCCGGTAATCTTATTTGTTATTTCAATATTATCACCGGCAGCAAAGATGTTAGGATCGGATGTTTGTAATTTTTGATTAACTGACAATCCCCCGTACTTGCCGATTTTCAGTTTTGAACTAACTGCCAGATCATTGTTTGGTTCAAACCCGGCGGCTAAAAGTATTAGATCAAACTCAATATGTCTTCCTTCGATATTAATAAACTTAACTTTATCTTCTTCAAAACCAAATTTTTGCTGTTTGATACCGCCAAGAAAATTAATACCATTTTTATTTAACAAATCCATTATTAAATGCTGGACTTCTTCATCAGTACCCGGCATGGGTAAGTTTTCTTTTTCAATTACTGTTATTTCATAGTTCAGTTTTCTAAAGGATTCGGCCGCTTCAAGACCAATATATCCGCTTCCGATAATTAATATATTTTTTACCGGGTTGTTTCTAAGATAGTTTTTAATCGAAAGAAGATTATTAAAATTCTTGAGTGTGAATACATTTTCTAACTTTGAA
>DYJK01000030.1 GCA_020723165.1 Melioribacter roseus
ATAAGTTTTATCTATAATGTAGGTGATAATTATACTGAAAATTTTCATCATCAAGTTTCTTATTTGAAAAAGAAATTACCCGGTGGTTTTGCTGCTGGTCCGGCAACTAAAGAATTTCTCAAAGGGTATCCAATTCAATATGAAAGCGCGGATAAATACAGTCGCTTCCAGACAGATGATGATTATTATCGTGATGATAGGATGGATTATATAACAAATGAACCTACAATAACAGCAAATGCGACTGCAATCTTCGTTTTTGGATGTTTATCAAACTAATGTACTTTGTGTACTATTTTGATTCATAATACCATTATAGGATAAATTTTATTATAGATATTATGTTTTTTAATCATTTTCTAATTTTCTTATGGCATTAATTTGGATTTTAATAAGCTGATAAAAGTAAATGATAGGAACTAACATGGTTAGCTCTATACGAAGAATTCCATCAGGATTTTCTTTCATAGATAAAAATTGGGGCGGCGTTTATAGAGGCGGAAGCTATTTATTAGTAGGTCCCCGAAAATCCGGAAGAACATTGGTTGGATTACAATTTGCCTTAGAAGCTGCTAAATCGTCCGAAGTTTGTCTCTTCTTTACGATTATGCGTCCGAAAGATTTAATGATTCAAGCAGCATCTTTGAATTTTGATATCCAATCTTACATGAATCAGAATTTGATAATTGTTGTTAGGGTGGCACCTCCAAATGATATTTATGATATGTATAATCCGGACGATTATTTAGTTGAATACTTCAACGATATAATTACGGTTGTTGATCAATATCATCCAACCCGGATAATTTTTGATGAACTTACACCGTTCGTTGGTTTTAAAAATTTAGATCATTTAAGAGATACATTTCTACATACACTTGAAACAATTGAAGAAAGAGATATAACAAGTTTATTTGTAATCAGTGAACCGGCAACTCAAAAAGCTCAAAATGTAGTTGATGGATTAGGACAATTTGTTACCGGAATAATTGATCTAAAAAAAGAAGGCGGTGCCGCAGATAGATTTCACGGAGGCACAGTTACTATATCACCTAATGTTGGCCACACAGAAGGACAATTCACGGCTGATTATAGAATTGAGCCGTATAAGGGTGTAACAACAGAATTTTCTAAAGAACCTTATTATACCGCAACAGAAGAAACTCAGCCAACGTTGCCTAAACCAAGAACAATTAATAGACCTACGAGAATAGATATTCCTTCCGAACCTTATGCGTTTTCAAATATTTATAATTACAACGACTTTTTACTGATATTAAATAATCAAATTGCGTTATATAAAAGCACTGGGCAGACCTTTAATTTAATTTCATTCAAATTAGACCCGGCAGCGCAAGTAAAAGGATTGCTATCAATCAATCAATTACAAAATGCTATAAGACAAAGTACCACAAAAAAAGATAAAATTTGTATTGTAGAAAATAAAGTAATTGTGTTACTTGTAAGAGGAAGTTTAAAAGGTGTTGTAGATTTAATGTCTAATGTTCAAAACAATATGCCAAGTCAGGATCCGAATTATGTTAATGCTATTCTTGAATATATTTCGATTTATAATATGGAAGTTGATGAAAGAGCAGAAAATGCAGAGTCTATGATGGAATATGTTTTGAGTGCTGAGACTTCTGTTACTAATGCATATCAGCCGTTAAATAAATTTATAGGGTGATGAAGGGCAGTGCAAAAATATTTTTTGCAATATGTTTAATTTTTACCACGATTATTTTTCCCCAAGATAGATCGGAAGGATTAAAACGCCAAGCCCAGTTGCTGATGAATGAAGGGCGTTATAAAGAAGCTATCGATCAATTCAACAAGTACGTTGCTGCTAATCCTCAAAAAGCCGATGGCTACCATCAACGCGGTTTATGCTACGAGAAAACTACAGAATATCAATATTCGGTTCTTGATCTACGAAGAGCCAGAAGATTAGACCCGGGTAATCCAGAAATTCAAAGAGATTTAAATCGTGTAATTTCAATTTGGCATCGACAATTATATCAAAAAATAGAGGGACATAAACGAGATATTGCAATTGATCCAAACTATGCTTTTAGCTATCTCGAAATTGGAAAAAGTTATCGATGGCTTGAAGAATGGAATAACGCAGAAATTTGGTACGATGAATATTTAAAACGCGATGACAATGCCTCACCGGACGAAATTATTCGCTACACGGAAATTCTTGCTAAAACCGGTTCGATCACCAAAGGTGAAAAAATATTAAAAATATTTGTTGATCGTTATCCTGAAGATTGGAGATTGTGGAGCAGATACGGTTATTTCACTTTATGGCTCGGTAAATTCAAAATTGCCGAGGATGCATTTGTAAAATCATTAGGTTTTAAACCGTTCTTCAAAGAAGCTGAAGACGGGCTTGATCTGGTAAGAAATCAAGCATACCTTGTTCAATATCAGCCGCGATCTTATGAACGTGTTTATCCTATCGATAGATATTATGCTGTACTAAACAAAGACCCGGAAAATGATCAAGTAAGATTTGATTTGATTAATGAATTGATGACTGCTAATCGTTATGAGGAAGCATATCAACAATTGCAGCTTTTGCAAGGTAAATATGTTAACGATGAGAGATTTCAATCGTTGTTGAAAACAATCAGTGACTACCGCGACAGCACATACAGTAATGTAATATCCCAATACACTGAAATATTGAAAAATGATCCTTCCAACAAAGAAGCAGTTTTAAAATTATCAGAAGCTTATGCTAATCTCTTTTATTATGATAGTGCGATTGAAGTATTAAGAGAGTATTTAGAGTTAATACCTGATGATGAACAGCTTGATGTGAGATTTATGTATGCAAAATACAGCGCATGGAATTATGAGTGGGAAAATTCGATTGCTCAACTGAATAAATTACTTGAACTAGATCCGAATAATTTGGATTATCAATTGTTAAGAGGGCAGATTGCCGTATGGACTGTACTTGATTTTGACATCGGAGAAAAATATTTATTAAATGTGATTGCTTATCGCCCAAATGAACTTAGCGCTTATATATCTTTAACATCGCTCTATTCATGGAAAAAAGATTTTCCAAATGCGAAAAAATACCTTGATGAGGCTAAAAGAATTGCGCCGAATAACCCTGAAGTAGAAAGTGCACAAAGCAACTACGAACTTCATCTTTCAGCATATGAAGAACTAAAAGTTTTTGAAATTAAAGCAGAAGCCGGGAAACTTGTTCTTGATGGCGATTGTGAAGGAGCCCGTCATAAATATGAAGAATATTTTACTAAGCGCACTGCACCATCAAGAGATGAACTTATTGAATATGCTGACATTGTTACATGTGCCGGCGATTATTCGAAAGCAATTGAAATATATGATCAATTATTAAATGAAGAATTCGACTACCGCCTGGCATTACAGAGGGCTAAAAACTATTATTTTAATAAGGATAGTCTTTCTGCCGTTAATGAATTAGAAAGTTTGAATAGGTTAAGACCGGATGATAATGAAACTAAAATGTTTTTAGCAGATGCTTATGCCGTAACGCTGCAAACATCGAAAGCCGACTCAATCTACCAGGAATTACTTTCAGTAACGACAGATTCGACAGAAAGAAAGACACTTCATCAAAGGATGGCTATTTTAGGTGAGTATTATATTCGTAACAAAGAATTGAATAAAGCAGATGAAATTTACAATAACTTATTGGCAACGGTATATGATCCGGAGATAGTTCAAGATGTAAACCGACGAAGGTTGTATCTTGGAGATGCTTATGCATTAAATGACGAATGGGGAAAAGCCGAAGATATATATGATGAACTATTGGATACTGCTTCGGACACTGCCGAAATAAGAATGTTAAAACAGAGAATCGAATGGATTCCACCATCGGGATTCAGAAAAGGGATTACAAGTTTTGGAAATCTGCTCTATTATTTTGTTCCTACAAATATTGGCTTATCACCTTTTTCAAATTACTATGTTGATAATCAAGATTTCCGATTAACAACATATGGATTAAGAGTAGATGGAGGTTTTATAGGTTTTCTCGGATTGGGAGCTCTGTGGAGCAGAACAAATATTGATGTTGGATCTTTCGATAGAAATTTTACTACGTTCAAAGGGGTTGCAACATTATTCTTTTCGAGAATTGTCTCTCTTAGTGCAAGTTACGGCAATCTTAATATTCCAGGTGAACCTAACAAGTCTGTTGGAGATTTAGCTATAAGAATCGAGGAACCAAATCGTTTTTCATTAGTAGGATATTATGAAAATAATGATGCAAGGTTATTGTTATATTCGCCAAATATGTTATTCACAAGACTTAAATCACAGCTGTATCGTTTCTCAGGGTATTATCAGCACCGGGATGTGATGAGGATTTCAGCAACATATTCTTATTACGATATATCAGATAATAATGAAGGTAACGACATTCAGTTTAGATTAGGTAGAAAATTTTTTGACAACGGAATGTTTGGATATGAGTATTTCTTTTCCGATTATGCATTTATTTCGCAATACTATTATTCGCCGCAAAATTTTTCTTCACATAGTATATGGGGTGAATATATTTATAATCCGGATGAATCATTAAAAACACGATTTGGAGGTAAAATTGGCTATGTTCCCGATGTAGATTTTATTCTAAGTGAATTTTTTAGTGAAGTTAGCTATTACCCATTTAAGCTACTGAATATTACAGCAAGATTAGGACTATCAAATAGTTTTCGATATGATTCAAGTTATAAATCTCTTAATGTTTCAGTATCAGCATATTTGTCGGTCTTTTAAAATTAATATAGATACAATTATTGTAGTTTAATTTATACTAAACCTAATTTCAATTCGATTATTCAAAACAAACAATTATGAAAAAACTAACACTTATCTTACTATCACTTTTTTTATTATTCTCAGGACAATTATTTCCGGCAGATAGAATTTGTGATGTCGAAGAATTTTTATTGATAGATAATCCGGAAGTATTCTTATCGTTAACTTACATTTCAAGTTCGGCCTTTATTGACAATTCGTTTGTAGCCACTCAGAAACAACTTGGTAAATTTGTACCAATTACCGGTAATGTAAACCAGCTTAAAGTTTTTTTCGATGCACTAAAGAACGTCGATAATAAAGTTATCAGGATAGCTCACTACGGTGATTCGTTAATTCAAGGTGATGTTATTTCTGAATATTTAAGAGATAGATTTCAAAAAAAATTTTCAGGTAAAGGTGCCGGGTACCTTGCAATTATTTCTAATGACATTAAAATTAGAAATTCAACTAAGCACACATACTCTGATGATTGGAATTATGTTGCAATCACTACCCGCAATCCAGATAGATTACCTTTCGGAATTGGAGGGTCGGTTGCTGTTCCCAAACATGGAAGCTGGGTTAAGTATCAAGCAACTCAATATTTAAGTTCTACCAACTCGTTCGACTTGATTAAAATATATTACAGTCATGCTGATGAAAATAGTACTATCGAATATACTGTCAATGAAAAAGCTTATAAAAAAATAAATTTAAAACGGGGTGAGAATGTTCAAGAATTAATACTCGAGTTGGGAAAGAATTCCACTTCTATTGAAATAAAATTTATATCGGGTAAAATTCCATACTTATATTCTGTCAGTTTAGAATCAGGTGATGGTGTTTATCTTGATAATTTTGCTATGCCCGGGAATACCGGTTCATCATTATTAGATATTCCCAAAAGTGTAATATCTGATTTTAATAAATACAACGAATACAGACTTGTAATTTTAAACTACGGGGCTAATGTTTCGTCACCAAACAAAGGTATATATACACTTTACGAAAATAAGATGGTGACACTTATTGAAGAATTTAAGAAATTATTCCCCAAAGCTGGATTTTTATTGGTTAGTGTTGGTGATAAAACTGCCAAAAAGGGTAATAGTTTTGTTACAAATCCAGATGTTCCACTTTTGCTTGAATCCCAAAAACGGATTGTAGCGAAAACTAACATTGCTTTCTGGAATCTATGGGAAGCGATGGGTGGCATCAATTCAATGATTGAGTGGGTTAATGCAAAACCACCTATGGCACTTAAAGATTTTGCTCATTTCACTCCTAATGGCGGTGCAAGAGTCGCAGAGTTACTATTTGATGCTATTATTGATTCGTACAATAAGTTCTAATTTCACTTGATATAATTAAAGCGATTAGGTGTATTTCTTAGACCTTTTATTGAAGACTTCCTAATAACTTATTTACTTGCAATAGTTTAAATAAAAAATTATATTGTTACTAAGAATGTCTGAAACTGAGCCATCTTCAATAAAATGTTTGTCGTTGGTACAAAAGAATATTTGGAATCTGGCGATTTCGTTTATTTTCAAATACTTTTATGGCACCTATTTTGTCTATTATTAATGACTAAACTTGCTTGTGATTAAATGTCTGACAAACAAAGATTTCAAATAGCGCTTGATAACCGGGAAATTAAACCTCCGCAAAGAAATGTTTCAAAAGAAAATCTACGCACAATTTTCATTTCAGGTTTAATCTCAATTCTACTGATAATCAGTATTATAATTTTTATGCCTTTGACTGTGTTAACGTGGAGTGGTCTGTTTGTTTATTCTTCTATCGTCTCACTTGTAATTTTCTTATTTATACTTTTGATACGATATTTTGCAATATTGTTCTTAGCATATTTTTATATGACAAGATATTCTGTGCATTCTAAACCCGGTTATTTTCCCTTTGTTTCGATCATAGTCCCGGTATTTAATGAAGCCGTTATATTAAGAAATTCAATCGAATCCTTGCTTGATATTGACTACCCCAATTATGAAATAATTATTGTTAATGATGGATCGACGGATGATACTGCCGCCGTGGGTGAAACATTAGTGGGTTACCATCAAGGTAGAACCGGTATGATAAAAGTTTCGTTGATTAATAAACCTAATGGTGGCAAATCGAAAGCGCTGAATGCCGGTATTCAATATTCAGAAGCGCAGTTCGTTTTATGTATGGATGGTGATTCGCAGTTAACTTCAAATACATTGAAGATGGCTATGAGACACTTTGACGATCCGGCTGTTGGTGCTGTTGCCGGCAACGTTAAAGTGCAGAATCGTAAAAAGATGTTGACCGATCTTCAGGCACTTGAATATTTGGAAGGACTTAATCTTGCGCGTAGTGCACAAGGTTTTATTCAGATGGTTAATATAATTCCAGGTCCTATCGGGGTTTTTAGAAAAATTACTTTACGGGATGCCGGTTTTTATTCGAGCGATACTTTTGCGGAAGACGCAGATGTCACATTAAAAATTTTAGCTAAAGGATGGAAAATAATTTACGAACCGAATGCTATTGCATATACTGAAGCGCCATCAAGTATCTACCAACTACTAAAACAAAGATATCGTTGGACAAGAGGTATACTGCAAGCTATTAGAAAACATAAAAGATATCTTTACAATCCAACAGTTAATTTTAATAATAGTTTTATAATGTGGTCGATGTTCTATGAGGCTTTAATATGGCCGGCTATGAATATTTTTGTTAATGTTTATTTTATTATTGTAGCGCTTTTATATGGTATTCATATAACGCTATTTTTGTGGTGGGTGGGGATTGCTGTCTTAGATCTAATGTCAGCTGTTTTTTGTATAGCCGCTGAAAAAGAAGAATTTAGATTGGTTCCATATGCAATTGTCTACCGTTTATTTTTTATTTTATTAATTGATGTAACCAAAGCAGCTGCTACAGTAGAAGAATTTTTAGGTGTAAAGATGACTTGGGGGAAACTAGAGCGTACCGGAGCTGGAAATGTTCCCTCAAAGAAACCGATACCAAGTGTTGCCGGTAAATAATTAGAATTTTTCATTGAGGTTAAAATGGAATTAATTCCAATACTTTCTTTAATAATTCTTGTCGCAACAATTTCAACATTCATTTTGGCGGTTGGGGCTTACATACTTTATAAGGTTAGAGAACGTAAAGGTGTTGGTGCACAAGCACCACAGCCAGCTGCTATTCCGGCAGAATATGTTACACCGGCACCTCTTGTTGAACAGAGACCGGCTCAACCGGAAAGAAGAACTTTTGAAGTTGTAGCACATCAGCAAGAATATGATTATCAGCGCCAGCCTTCGTATCCACCCCAACAAGAGAATAGGGGACCTGAACTGAGGCCTACTTTTGTTGGCTCTGGACCTGGATATTCTGAAAAATATCAAAAACTTACTCCAACCGGTGAAAGATCAACTGAAGGAGATAAGTATGCTTCAAAGCGGAAATTTATGAGATATACAAACGAAGGTTACGTTGAAACTTCGAAGCAAGAAAAGAAACAAGAGGATAACCTAAGGTGGCGGTAAAAAGTGTTCGCGGCTTAAGAGTTAATTATCTAATAATATTTCTCAGCGGCCTTGTACTTCTTATTACTGGTATTCTTGTCTTTTTGCTCATAGTTAGAAATATATATGGCAGCTATGAGATTAAAGAAATATTGCCCACAAAAAACAATCTTAAATCATTATCCTCTGAGGATAGATCCGGGAAAGTTGCAATACTCTATTCCCAGTATACAGAAAATATGTTACCTTCCGGCAGTACATGGTTAAAGGATAACATTGATTATTGGAAGAAGTTTACAAAAAATGCCCGGATGAATTATGATATCATTTCGGACCAAACAATTGAACTTGCAAAACATCTTGAATACAAATTAATCGTCCTTCCAGGTTCTAAATCCCTAAGTGATAAACAAATTATTCAGTTAAAGAGATATCTTGAAAAAGGAGGAAGTTTATTTGTTACCGGCGGACCAGCGACTTTTTCTGACGAAGGAAAGTGGCGTGGGTGGGAATTCTTTACCGAAGTTTTTGGAATGAAATTCAATAGGGAAATTAAACCGGAGGAAACATATAAGGTTCATACACTACGAGGTAATTTACCTTTAACTGCCGGTGTACCAACCGGTTATACATTGAAAATAGCAACTTGGGATCGCCCAATTTATGCTGAAGTTCTTGAACCAAGGACTACACAAGTAAGTTTTTGGTATGATTTCAGGAAAGAAGCCGGCTTGGTTCGTGAAGAAATAGAAAAAAGTGCTGGTATAGCTTTTGGCTCATATGGTAAAGGACGTTTTGTTTGGTACGGATTTGAATTGAGTTCAGTTCTTGGTGTTCAGAAAGATTATATATACTTCGAAAAACTTTTTAATAATTCACTAAATTGGTTGACATACCAGCCGACAGCTTTTGTGAAAGATTGGCCTTCGCCTTATGATGGAGCTTTGGTTTTTATTCCTACATTAACTGAAAATATTGGAAATATTACAACATTAAATAGTTTAATAAATTTCAAACAGTTCCCGGCAACATTTTTTATTAATCCTGAAAAGGGCTTGAAAAATTTAGGTCTCTTAAAATCATTAGGCAGCAAGGGAGATGTAGGGGCAATAATTGACATCGGTTTTATTGAATTTCCCGAAGATACTCTTAACAAACTATTCTCTAAAGAGACACAGTTTTCAAATATTGGTTTTGCGACAGACACTCTTTCAAAAATATTGGGTAAAAAAGTTGATGCTATTATGCCGCAATATGGTTACTATGATGATAATACATTGCAAGCAATGGCATCTAAAAATATTAGTTTCCTTGTTACAGATTCTTTAACAGATCGATCTGTACCGGAAATCAGGTTCAGAAATGATAAACCAATTATGGTTATTACAAAGACTGCACGCGATGATTATGAAATCGTGAAAAATTACGGGTTGGTCAATACCGATTTTCAACGTTATACTTACGAGGAGGATATCGATAGAATTTTATTTGAAGGTGGATTATATGTTTTTAAAGTACATACTAATTATCAACTTCAACCTCAGTATGCTTCAGTCATTAGGGATGTTTTACGTTACGCAAAAAATAAAAATATGTGGATTACTTCACTTAATGGGTTAAAGGCATGGTGGTCTAGAAGGCAAGGTGTTGAAGTTAGGTACGAAGAAAGAAGCAAAAGAAGAATTGCAGTAGAATTTACTAATCCTAGCGATAACCCGACCACTGATATTGTTGTGCAAGTTAACCTGAACAAAAAAGTAAAGAATGTAATCGTTTCATCAGATATAATTAATACCGATATACCAAGATATGAATTAAGGAATGACAACCAAACGATCTATTTTTATTTAGAGAGAATGGGACCTCATGAGACACGATCTTTGTTGGTAGACTTTGATAACATTGAAGCGTAATTATCCGTCAGCTTTTAGTTTTGTCGGATTAATAGTAACCCAGCCGATTTGTATCCTAATTTTAATATTTATAGATATGATAAAACATCTACAATTTCTTAAATTGTTTTATCAAAAAAGTTAAATTGTGATAATCTGTGAATCAAAAGAAAAATATTACCAATCTAAAACTGTTATTCGCAGTTTTGCTAACTGCCGCAGCAATTACCGGGTGTGTAGAAAACTTAACAGATACGACACAGAATGCAACCCCTACAATTGAAATTTTCTCGCCAGCGACTAACGACAGCGTACAAATTGGTGAGAATACGATAAACTATTATGCAGCAGATGGAACCGGTGGAAGTGGATTATCATTCTATGAGGTTTATCTTAATGATGGATTTATACAAAGGTTCGAACAAAACTCTGACGGAACTAATCCCGAAATATATTTGACTGTTGATTCAACACTAATAGGTTCTAGAATTTCTTACTTTGTTAAAGTGTATAATGAGAATGGACGATCAAAAGAAAGCACCAAGCAAACAAATATTTATGTAAAAGATAAACCTCCGGCAGCCCCCTCAGATTTATTCTTAACAAGAATTAATGATTTTTCAGTTAATATGTTGTGGAGTGATAATTCGAGCAACGAATCAGAATTTGAGTTGTGGCGAAAAGACGGGGGATCAGGCATATACCGTAAGATTAAAACATTGCCTCCAAATACAATTAGTACTGATGATAATGGTCTATCTCCATTTGTAGATTATTTTTATAAGGTAAGAGCTCATAATAGTTCAGGTTATTCTGATTTCTGTGATGAAGCAAGCACATCGAGTATTCCGGGTGGTCCTTGGAATTTGGAAGCTGAAGCTATCGGCGCCAGTGTAGTACGCCTTAAATGGACAGATTTTGCTGTCAACGAATCCGGGTTTATCATTGAACGAACGAATTCATTTACAAACAGTTTTGAACGTGTTGCTATAGTCAATCGAAATATTACAGAATACGAAGACAATACTGTGCAAGCAAGTACGGGCTATAGATATCGTCTTGCTTATTATACTACAACTTCTATAAGCGGCTATTCGAATGAGGTTTCTATATCAACATTTTACATAGATGTTAATGGCCCGACTAATTTAACTGCCGAATATTATTCACCGAACAATGTTGTAATATTGAATTGGGAGGATAATACAAATCTTGAGAAAGGTGTTATTGTCGAACGTAAAGTCGATTCCGGAGAATTTGTTGAGTATGGAAAATTTGATCAAGACGATATTACAGCAGCAAATGATGCCGGTGTTGAAAGCGGTAGGACTTATTATTATAGGGTCAGACAAATTTTAGGTACCAAAACTTATACACCATATTCAAATACGGTTAATATTACAATTCCGTGATTAATTAAATGGCTACTGAAACAAAAAATACTGATTCAAAAACTCATTCAAACTTACCAAGTTTAATTATTGATAAATCCGGAAGGGTGATTGCGTCGAATGTAGAATTAAAGAATGTTCTTCCGGCTTTGCAGCCTAATATTAATTTCTTTGATATTTTTAATGAGAAACAACTGCTGACTATACAAAGAATTTTTATTGATGCGAGAAAATTTGATGCTACTGCAAAAGATATTATAGAATTGGTTATAGATAATAATGCTAAAAATTTTGAAATAATTTTTAATCCCCTTAAAAGTGAAAATAATGTTTATTACCTAATCACATTATCGGAGCTTCAAGAATCAAAATCTACCGCTGTTACCACAAAGTTTTCTATTTCGATTCCTGAATTAGAAAAAATAACATCTGATAAGAGAATATTATCGATAGTAAATAAAATAAAATTATCATATCCGTTCACTTTTATCGAGAAAGCCAAGATTCAAAAAGAAATAAATGAGTTAAACGAATTCTTCTGGCTAAAAAACATAGATGGTAAATTTATTTTAATAAATGATGCATACTCTCAAACACTTGGGTTTTCCTCTTCACAAATTGAAAATAAAAACGAACAAGATTTTCTGCCTAAGTACTTAATAAACCTTTATAAAATAGTTGAACAATATATTGTGGAATCAACAAATGCTGTAGTATTGGAGGGTTCTGCAATACCGTCATTAAATGGCGTTAATAAGAATATTCACATTGTACAATTTCCTATCATAGATCTAGATAATAAAGTTGTAGCTATCATAGGATTCTCCCAAAAAACGGCTGTAAAACAAATCACCGAACAATCAATCTTGAACCCGGGATACTTCAAAAATCTTTCTGAAGCAGTTTTACTACTAGACGCTGAGAACAAAATCGAAGCGTATAGCAATGAATTTGTAAAAATATTGCTGTTAAACGATCAAGTGGATTATAAGAAGAATGATTTACACAAGATATTCGATAAAGATTTTGTTCAATTACTGGAAACGTATTTAGCTGATAATAAAAACACTGAAAGTCTTGATACAACTTTTACGTTTGTTGAAAAAGGGAATTTGAAAACAGAAATAAAGGTCTATAAATTTTTTGACTTCGGTGGTATTTATAATGGGGCGCAAATCATATTTATACAAAAGAATGAGTTGCAGTTGTTGACTGAAAGTAAGGCACAACTCTATGATTCAATTATTCAAAACAGTCCGGTTGCGATGTTTATTTATGACTTAGAAAATTTGAAATTCCTTGAAGTAAACGATTCTGCCCTAAAGCTTTATGGATATAAGAGAAATGAATTTTTAAATATGGATCTTACTGATTTATACGCTCCTGAAGATATTCAAACATTAATACAATCGGGCGATAATAAAACTTTAAATTCGGGTTTATGGCGTCATAAAAAAAGTGATGGTACTTCAGTACTTGTAGAACTAAGTAGGAATTCAATCGAGTACAAAGGTAAAAAGGCACATCTCAATTTAGTACGTAATGTTACTGATGAAATAAATGAAAAGAAGCGCGTTCAATTATTACAATCCGTTTTTGAAAATACAAGTGACTTAATAATTTTGGCGGATAAAGACGGTTTTATTAAAGAGATAAACGAACATGTAACAAAAAAATTTGGTTACTCAAAGAAAGAGTTGGAGTCTAGACCGTTTATAAGTCTTGTCTCCGATGATGATAGAGCTAAGGTAAATAAAAATATTTTTCATTCGGGTTTACTAAAAACCTCGTCAATCGAAGTAGATATTAAAAGACCGTCTGGTAATATGTTGAAAAGTTTGATTGTTGCTACGCCTATCAAAGATTATAATGGGGATGTTGAAGAATACACTCTGGTTATTAAACCAAACGAAGAAAAATCCGGTACAAAAGATTTGAAACATACCCAGGATGAAACCTTAGACAAAATTGATGCATCATTCCTATCGAATATGTTCCATGAAATACTAACGCCTATCAACGTGATATTGGGTTTCACTCAAGAATTATGGGAAAGTCTCGGTACTCCTTCCGATGAACAAAAAGAAGCTGTAGATATTATTAAGGAAAATCAGAAACTACTTATGCAGATTATGGACAATGCCGTTGAGTACTCTGCACTGCAGCAGAAAATAATAAAATTTAGACCGGAAGAATTTAGATTTATTGAAGTACTGGATGAGCTAAAGGAGAATACAAAGAAGTTTTCCGAATCGAAAAAGTTAGAAATTGTGTACGGCAAAATATCATCGTCATTAACTGCTGAGACCGATCGCCAGAAGTTAGTTTCATTAATAAGTGAGTTTTTGAAATTTGCAATTCAAATCACGAAGGAAAATACTCTCTTTTTATCTGCCAAAAATTATGATGACAATAATTTTGTTGTAACCGTTAAAGATACGAGATCGATAATTACCCCGTTTTTATATAAAGGATTGAACGATGTTTTATCAGATGAAGAAACTGCGAGCAGAAAAAATTTCGGATTCTCAAGATTCTCGATGAGATTAGTTAATAAATTAATCCAGTTATTATCGGTTAGAAAAGAAGCTGTTATGAAAGATAATGATGTTATTGAATTCGGCTTGGTTATACCGATAAAGTTTGTACCCGTTGAAAAAGTATCGATAGAAGTTGAATCACCTAAGCAAATTAAAGAATCAAGAGTTGTACAAAAACCTTATATCAAAGAACAACCAATATCAACTGTTCCGTCACAGCCAAAAGAATTAGACTTATCTCAGCTATCGTGCTTATATTTAGAGGATCAGGTTGATTCACAAATTCTATTTAAAAACCAATTGAAGGAATTGAAAAGTATAGAATTTGCACCAAGCTTTGAAGTTGCTCTGCCTTTATTAAAAACGAAAAAATTTGATTTTATTATTATGGATATTAATTTACAAGGTGAGTATAACGGTTTGGATGCTTTGCGTATTTTACAAAAGATGCCGGGTTACAAAGATTTTCCTATAATTGCATCGACAGCATATATGCAGCCGGGTGCAAGAGATAATTTTATAGCCGCCGGGTTTACAGATTTTATTCCTAAGCCGCTTTTACGGGATAAAGTTATTGAAACCTTAAAAAGAATTATGAAATAAAATTTTTGTATCGTTTTTAATTTTCTCTGTCAAATATTTAATTGCTCTCTTTGATTTTATTTTCAATTTCTATACATTTGTCCCACAAATTTTCTACCTGATAGTAGAGCAAAAGGGCAGATAGCTCAGTCGGTAGAGCAAAGGACTGAAAATCCTTGTGTCGGCGGTTCGATTCCGTCTCTGCCCACGAAAGTGCGAAATATTATTTCGCACTTTTCATTTTAAACTAACCACACTCTTTTGATAGGACTTGTAAAAGCTAAATACTCCTTTTCCGGTAAATCAAAATTCAACTTCTGTTTGTAGTAGAAACGTAACTGATCGAAGTATTAATTTTATTAATCAACACCCCAACTCTTAAGCAACTTATACAAACATAACTGATTATTATCCATGCTATATAAAATCAAGTGATTTGATGTTAAGCTGAATGCACCACGATTCAAATTATTAGAATTTGAAAACCGATTAATTAATCTCCCATTTTTTAAGTCCCATATTTCAAATGAATCCACATCAAAAGTTACTACCAACATATCTTTTTCTGATAATAAAACTTGTCCTATGTTCGCTTTAAATTTAGTAATTAATTTATGTGTTTCTAAATCGTATATGTTTACGAAGTCATTGACAGCTACAAACAAATTATTATTTAAGAAAAAGAATTGTATAAGATCGGTTGGCAAATAGGGAAGATATGGTTGCAAGTTATTTGTCAGTAGGTTTATCGAATATAATTTACCATTATCATTAAAAACTAAGTCATTACCATCTGGTGAAAAAACAAAACTTGTTATAATCTTATCACTTTCATAAACAATTGATGGTTGCTTTGATTGGATATCCCATGATATTATATCCGAACCATGTGAGAAATACAAATTTGATGAATATAATACATTACTTGTGGGATGAAATTTTAAATAATGACTTGGAGGTATCAATCCTCGTACATTTAAGGCGCCTATATGCTCTAAAGTATTATAATTCCAGAGATCAATAATTTTATCACGTGC
The DNA here is from genome assembly GCA_020723165.1 of Melioribacter roseus. Classification (GTDB taxonomy): domain Bacteria; phylum Bacteroidota; class Ignavibacteria; order Ignavibacteriales; family Melioribacteraceae; genus DYJK01. Next base: position 15,782 of record DYJK01000030.1, read on the forward strand.
TGATGCTATTATTTCCCCTTGTCTATCAATAGTAAATCCGTAGCCATAGCCAAAATTGCTAACTAAAATTTGTAGGTCATTTGTATTTCTTATTTCAAGTGATATTGGTGTTTTAGTATAATTTATTGAAAAGAATGTATCATTGAATGGATGAAACTTTACATCTGTGGTTGAAATATTTTCTGTCTTAATAAGTTCTGCATTAATAACTTTATACTGTATTTTAATTGTATTAGAAAATCTACTGTCTCTTGGATAACTGTTAGCTTTAATTTTATACCAATAGGATTCAGTGGTATCGACTTGATTATCTGTAAAATAATTAAGTTTCCAGTCAACCTCGGCGATTTTATTAAACGTATTACCGGTTGTTGATCGGTATATCGAATATTTTACTACTTCTTTTGAATTCTCTACCCAGTTAATTTTTATTGATGAGTTTGATAAAGCAGTGACAGATTTAATTATAGGAGGATCGATTTTATAATATTCTATATTTTGTAATTCATTGTCATTTACACAACTGGATATCACACAAACTAAAAGTATATATATCAAAATTGATTTCATAAAATCTATTAATTATTTTCAAAAAAAATGTAGGACTTTAATTATTTCTTCTCAATGCAATTATTTTATCTCTTATGAATAGGAAATAAATTCCTTTCTCTACTTTATGTCATTGAAACGTTACATTAAATTAATATTTAGACTAGTCTCTTATTATTTAACCGAGAATTTATAAATAGCAGTATGTGTGTAAATTTCTCCGGCATTTAATCGAACAGTAGGGAATTGAGGATTATTTGGCGAATCAGGAAAATGCTGTGTCTCTAAACATAAGCCCGTTCTATACTGATATTTAATTCCACTTTTCCCGGTTATAGAACCATCTAAAAAATTTCCACTATAGAATTGTAGCCCAGGTTGATCTGTGAAAATTTCCATCAGTCTTCCACTTGAGGGATCATATAAACTCGCACATTTAAAAATCTTTTCCTGATGCTTATTCAATACCCAATTGTGATCATAACCTTTGCCAAATTTTAACTGTTCATTATTCATTTCGATATCTTTCCCAATTTTCTTTGGTGTGCGAAAATCGAAAGGCGTGTTTGCTACATCCATAAAATCTCCCAAAGGAATTAGTTTATCGTCAACCGGTGTAAATTGGTTGGCATCTATCATCAATTCGTGATCAAGGATTGTCTTTGTTAGGTCGCCGGTAAGATTGAAATAAGAATGATTAGTAGGATTGAGGATTGTATTTTTATCAGTTGTAGCGGAATAATCAATAACTAATTCATTATCGTTCGTTAAAATATAAGTGATATTTATTTCGACATTACCGGGATATCCTTCTTCGCCATCAGCACTAAAATGTTTTAATGTGATTTTCTCACCGTTTTTAGTTGTGTCATATTCGGTTACAGTCCAGAGTTTCTTATTTATACCGTGCTTACCGCCATGCAGATGATTTTCGCCGTCATTAATAGTTAGTTGATATTCTTTCCCATCGAGTTTAAAAAATCCTTTTTTAATTCTGTTGCCGTATCTGCCTACTGCTGCACCAAAATATGATTTACATTTTTCATAATCTTGTACAGAATCATAACCAAGTACTACATCCTTATAAACGCCGTCTTTATCGGGGACAATTATTTTAACAATAACAGCACCATAATTTGAAATATCAACTTTGGCACCATTCTTATTTTTTAAAGTATAAACGAATACTTCACTTCCGTCTGATAATTTCCCGAAAGATTTTTTCTGCACCATTGCAGTGTTTTCAATTTGGGATTTACATGATAAGTTTAATATTAATGTTAAAACTAGAAGTGATAATAATTGAATAGTATTTTTCATCTTCATCACTCGCTAATTATTGTTCATACTGAAAATATTTGATTGATGATTGAGAATCCATTAATAATAATAAATTTTAAAACTATATATAAAGATTAATAATCTGTTCATACAATTCTTGTTTGCCGCTTATATGTTTTGGCTCACCAAATTTAATGGCAAGATCACGCAAATCTTCTAAAGTTAGTTCACCTTTTTCAAACTTAGCACCATTGTCTGCATCAAATGATTTGTAACGATTAAATCTCATCTCTTTATAATTGGATTGAGGGAGAATTTTTTCTGCTGTTAAAAGCGCACGTGCAAATAAATCCATACCGGAAATATGAGCTATGAATAGATCTTCAGCGTCAGTTGAATTTCTTCTAACTTTCGCATCGAAGTTTACGCCGCCTTTTCCAAATCCACCAGCTTCCGCAATTATTAACATAGTTTCAACCATCTCGTAAATATTAATAGGGAATTGATCGGTATCCCATCCGTTCTGGTAATCTCCACGATTAGCATCAATGCTTCCAAATAAACCGGTATCAACTGCACATTGTATCTCATGTTGAAAAGTGTGCCCGGCTAATGTTGCGTGGTTAACTTCAATGTTGAGTTTGAAATCTTTATCCAAACCATAGTAACGTAAAAAACCGATAACAGTTTCTGTATCGTAATCGTACTGATGTTTTGTTGGTTCCATCGGTTTTGGTTCTATTAGGAATGTCCCTCTGAATCCATTTTTACGCGCATAGTCGCGTGCAAGACATAAAAATTTACCGAGATGATCTTTTTCGCGTTTCATATTTGTATTTAATAATGAAGAGTAACCCTCGCGACCTCCCCAAAAAACATAATTATCTCCTCCGAGTTCAATTGTTGCATCCAACGCTCTTTTTACTTGGGTTGCGGCATAGGTTAGAACGGTAAAGTCTGGATTTGTCGCTGCACCGTTCATATAACGTTTGTGAGAAAATAAATTTGCTGTTCCCCAAAGTAATTTTACACCGGTTTCTTTTTGTTTTTCTTTGGCATAATCTACCATAGTTTGAATTCTTTTGTCAGTCTCAGTAATAGTTTCTCCTTCATTCACTATATCTAAATCATGGAAACAATAAAAAGGGATTCCCATTTTGGTTATGAATTCAAATGCTGCGTCCATTTTTGCTTTGGCTTTAGCAATCACATCTACATTGTCATTCCAAGCAAGATACCTGGTACCGCTGCCAAATTGATCACCGCCATCATTACAGAATGAATGCCAGTATGCAGCTGCAAAGCGAAAGTAGTCTTTCATTTTTTTCCCGAAAACAATTTTATTTTCATCGTACCATTTGAAAGCAAGCGGATTGTGAGAATCGCGTCCTTCATATTTTATTTTGCCTATTCCTTTGAAGTATTCTTGATTACCGATATAATATTCCATTCTTCACCTTTATATTTATTTAGTTAACAATTAATTCTCATCTGCCATAATGATATTCTTTAACGTTCAATGTAAGTTATAATTAGATTATTCTAAGAACATTTTCAATTTATTCTTCCAAACATTATAAACCTCAGAAGTTCTTTCGATTTCATTTTTGCTTGGTTCAATAATTTCAATTTTATTCAATGTCCTAAATGCTTCTTCAAATGATTTATAATATCCGGCGCCAACTGTGGCTCCGCGTGCGGCACCGTGAGCGCCATCGGTATCGTATAGTTCAATAGAGGCATTCGTTATATTTGATAATGTTTGTCTGAATATAGGACTTAAAAACATATTGGATTTCCCGGCGCGTATAACCCCGACATCCAAACCCATCTCATTCATAATCTCAATCCCGTATTTGAATGCAAAAGCAATTCCTTCCTGGGCTGCTCTGATTAAATGGGAATGTGAATGCCAATTAAAATCAATTCCTAGAATATGACTACCGATATTTTTGTTATTTAAAATGCGTTCAGCACCATTCCCAAATGGTAATATGGTAATACCATCTGAACCAATCGGTATTTCTGCACCTTTTTCGTTGATTTCTTCATAAGACAAATTACTACCAATAATTTTACGCAGCCACGAATTTTGAATACCGGTTCCATTTATGCAAAGTAAAACTCCAAGACGTAGATTCTCTTTAGTGTGATTAACATGTGCAAATTGATTCACGCGCGAAAATTTGTCGAAGTTTTTCTTACCAGTAACTCCGTATACAACACCTGATGTACCGGCTGTAGCTGCAACTTCACCGTCATTCAAAACATTTAATGAGAAAGCATTATTCGGTTGATCACCGGCTCGATAGGCAACAACTGCCTCTCTATTTATTCCAAGTTCTTCGGCAACAGATTTTAATATTTTAGACTGTACAGAGAAAGTAGGTTTTATTTCGGGAATAAGTTCTTGATCTATTCCGAGATGATTAAGTACCTCTGAGGAAATTTTATGGCGTTCGAAATCCCAAAAGATACCTTCGGATAACCCGGAAATTGTTGTATTAATTTTCCCGGTGAGTTTCATTGCTATAAAATCACCGGGTAACATTATCTTATAGATTTTGTTGTAGCTCTCCATTTCGTTTTCTATGATCCATTTAAGTTTGGATGCTGTAAAATTTCCCGGAGAGTTTAGTAAATGATTAAGACAAAAATCTTTCCCAATTTTTTCAAATGCGGAATTTCCTATATCGACAGCACGACTATCGCACCAAATTATAGAAGGACGAATTACTTCGTGATTCTTATCAACAATTACTAATCCGTGCATTTGGTAGGAGATACCGATAGATTTTATTTGATGACCATCAATATTATTTTTTGTGATTAAATGGCGTGTTAAATGTTTTGTGTATGTCCACCATGTTTCAGGATCTTGCTCTGCAAAACCCGGTTTAATGGAATTGATTTTCATCTCTTCGTAGGGATAAAATCCGCTTGCAATTACTTTACCTTTTTCAACGTCTAAAATAGCAGCTTTGATGGATGAACTGCCTATATCATATCCGATGGAAAGCATTAATTATTCTCCGTGTTGGTCAAATACTTTTATAAATAATTACGGTGTATAAAATACACCTATGAGCAAATATCCTACATTTATAATAAGTATTTTTATAATGTTTGACAAGCACGTTTAAGTTCATAATATTGCGCTTACAGATTTCTTAAGGAATTTATGTCGCATATATTGAAAGATGTAATTCGAAACTTATCTGTCGACTGTGTCATATTCGGTTTCGAAAACCATTCACTTGAGGTATTATTAATAAAAAGAGCGCGCAAACCTTCTATTGGTAGGTGGGCACTGCCAGGTGGTTTTATTAAGAAGGAGGAACTGGTCGATGATGCTGCTAATCGAATACTGCAAGAGACAACCGGCATTAAAAATATTTATATGGAAGAAGTAGCAATTTTTGATAAAGTTGATCGGTATCCCAAATGGCGTGTCTTTACTTTAGGTTATTTTGCCTTGATAAGCCCTGAAAAGTATTTGATTACAACCGGAATAGATACTAAGGAAGTGAAATGGTTCAAAATTAGCGACCTCCCTAAACTTCCATTTGATCACCAGGATATTTTTAATACTTCGCTTGAAAAATTAAGAACAAGGGTAAGGTATCGGCCGATAGGATTTGAACTGTTGCCTAAGAAATTTACTCTGCCACAATTACAAAAACTTTACGAAGTTGTATTAGGTAAGAAATTAGATAAAAGAAATTTTCGTAAAAAAATATCAGGTATGAATCTTATAATTAATACGAATGAAATTGATATTAAAAATAAGCGCAAAGCAACATTATATATGTTTGATAAGAAAAATTACAATAAGCTTAAACGGGAAGGTTTTATTTTTGAATTGTAGTGTAAACTGAAAAACCACTAAGCAAAACATTGTAGCCGTGTGAATTACCGTTGCGAGCGATAACTCATTTAATCGATGCAGTATTATATAAAGCAAAATTAAGGTACCTATTTGATTGTTAATAAAGCAATTAACCTTGGTAATAATTCTTGATTCGTGTAAAATCTTTAGTTGAATACCTTAATACCACTCTTTATATTTCCTTACCAAATTAAAGGATGATCATGCCAAATAGTGTTATCACCCATACAGATTATAAGAATTTAGCACTTTTCAAACGTGGTAAAGTTCGTGATGTTTATGATTTAGGTAACCATTATTTAATCGTTTCTACTGATAGACTCTCAGCATTTGATGTAATAATGAACGAGGGTATTCCATATAAAGGGGCAATATTAAATACAATTTCGAGGTTTTGGTTTGATTACACAAAAGATATAATTGAGAATCATGTTGTTAGTACGGATGTAAATGATTATCCTTCAGAGTGTCAACCATACAAAGATGATCTTAGAAATAGATCAATGCTTGTAAAAAAGGCAGAATTGATTCCACTTGAGTGTATCGTTCGTGGTTACATAACCGGTTCCGGTTGGAATGATTATAAAAAAAACGGGAGTATATGTGGAATTAAATTGCCGGTAGGTTTGGTTGAGTCTCAAAAACTACCTGAACCGATTTTCACACCATCTACTAAAGCAGAAATTGGATTACATGACGAAAACATAAGCGAAATTGAAGCAATAAATATCGTAGGTAAAGAAACATTCAACATTCTCAAAGAAGCAACGATCAAAATCTATAAAAATGCGGCTGAATATGCTTTAAGTAAAGGTATTATTATTGCCGATACTAAAATGGAATTTGGTTACTATAATGGGAAAATTATTTTGATAGATGAATTATTAACTCCGGATTCATCAAGATTTTGGCCGTTAGATCAATACAAAGAAGGGAAATCACAAAATAGTTTTGATAAACAATATGTGAGAGATTATTTACTGTCGATTAATTTCAATAAAAAACCCCCGGCACCGGCTTTACCACAAAATGTAATAGACAATACAAGCGATAAATATCAAGAAGCTTTATTTAAGCTAACCGGTGAAAAGATAAAATGATGACCCCAGTGAATATCAAAGCAGCAGATAAAATGTTAACAATTAAGTGGGATGATGAGCGGATAACTAACATCAAACTTGCTAACTTAAGGATTAATTGTCCGTGCGCTATTTGTTCTGTTGATAGAGAGTCACATGGGTCAAAATACATTCCAATTTATTCTGATGAACAATTAACAATAAGTAACATTGAGGTAATTGGTAATTATGCTATTGGCATCAGTTGGAAAGATAACCACAATACCGGAATTTACGATTATAATCATTTAATAAAACTTTCATCTTAAAATTACAATTCTAAATAATGATACTTCCAAATCAATTAACAGTTCTTCGGATTATCCTTACCCCGATATTTTTATTTTTATTCTTACAAGATGAACCGTTGATGATTCAAATATCATTTATTGTTTTTTTACTTGCGGCAATTACCGATTGGTATGATGGATGGCTGGCACGCAAATTCAATTATATAACGGAATGGGGGAAATTTCTTGATCCATTAGCCGACAAGGTGTTAACATCTACAGCTTTTGTAGCGTTAGTAATAACCGGTATTCTTGAATTATGGATGGTTCTCCTCATTATATTGAGGGACATTATTGTAACCGGATTAAGAATGTATGCTGATAATAAAAAAGTTACATTTAGTACAAGTTATACAGCAAAAGTTAAAACATTTTCACAGATGTTTTTTCTGTACTATCTATTACTATTCTATACTATTAATACAATTGAACCATTGAATATAGAGTATAAATATTTATTGAATTCTTTACTGAATCCAGCACTTATTTATTATGTTATGCTTGCAATTACATTATTTACTGTTTATACCGGAATAACTTATGTCATATCCAATAGGAAATTAATTAAACTGTTATTTGTTAATGAAACTAAACCTAATTGAAAGAATAATCGGTTCTGGATTCTTTACCGGCTATGCCCCTATTGCATCAGGGACGGTAGCAAGTATTGTAGCCCTCTTGTTTTTTGTAATCCCGGGTTTTGAAAATCCAGCTTTATTGATTTTAGTTATTTCTGTTTCTATAATAATCGGGAAAAACATTGCTGATAAATTTGAAACAATTTATGGTAAAGACCCGGCACAATTTACATTGGATGAATTTATTGGTATGTGGATATCATTATTATTTGTTCCTAAAAAGATTTGGTTTTTGATCCCGGCATTTGTTATTTGGAGAGCAATGGATATATTCAAACCGTTCCCGGTAAGAAAACTGGAATCCCTCAAAGGGGGTTGGGGAGTTATTATGGATGATGTAGGTGCCGGCATTTATACATTTATGATAATGCAAATAATTATTCATTTAATAAATCGCTTAGCATAATTTATGAAAGCACATATCATTACTATCGGCGATGAAATTTTAATCGGCCAGACAATTAACACTAATGCCGCATACATTGGAGATAGGTTAACCCAACACCAGGTAAAAGTTCTTTTCTCAAGTGTTGTACCGGATGATGAAAAGTTGGTTCTGGGCGAGTTCAAAAAAGCATATTCACATGTGGATTTGGTTATTGTAACCGGTGGATTGGGACCAACACATGACGACATTACACGAAAATGCATTGTGGAATTCTTTGAAACGGAATTAGTTCTTAATGAAGAAATACTAAATGATATAAAAAAATTTTTTGAAGTACGTGGACGTTCTCTTACAAAGACTAACGAGGAACAAGCATTAATCCCTCAAATTGCCCTCCCGATTAGAAATATGAGGGGAACTGCCCCTGGTTTTTGGATCGAAAAAAAGAATAAAATATTTATTGCTATGCCCGGTGTTCCGCATGAAATGAAGGGTATGATGGAAGAAACTATTCTTCCCAAATTGGATGAAAAACTTGCCGATAGAAAAAGCTTTTTGCTTATGAGTAATTTACTAACAACCGGCATACCGGAATCAATGTTGTTTGATAAACTTGGTGATATCAATGAATTATTGAACGGAGCAAAATTAGCCTTTCTTCCAAGTCAGTTTGGCGTTAGACTGAGAATAACAGTTGAAGATAATAATGTTGACTCAGCTAAAAGTCACCTTGATGAAATTGAACAAAAGATTAGATCCGTAGCCGGGAAATTTATTTATGGAAAAGATGAAGATTTATTAGAAAATGTAATCGCTAAATTATTAACTGATAGGAATTTAAAGATTTCACTTGCCGAATCATGTACAGGCGGATTAATATCGAACCGGCTGACGAATGTTAGCGGCAGCAGCAAATTTTTTGATCGTGGAATAATTGCATATACTAATGCTGCTAAAGTGGAATTGCTCAAAGTTGATGAAGATACAATCCTCAAAAATGGGGCTGTAAGTTTAGAAGTTGCTAGACAGATGGCTGAGGGAGCAAAAGCTGTAAGCGGATCTGACATTGGTCTTGCTGTAACCGGTATTATGGGCCCAACCGGGGCTACTCCAGCTAAACCGGTTGGACTAGTTTATGTCGGCATTTGTGATGAAAAAATTTGCACTGCTAAAGAGTTTCGGTTTGGTGACGACCGGCTGCTGAACAAAGACCGTACTTCGCAAGCTGCGTTAGAAATGCTAAGACGTAATTTACTCGGAATTTCTTACGATGATTAGAGCGTTCATTGCGTTAGAACTACCTGATGAAGCTCTATTTGAAATTACTACTATTAGAGATAATATATTCCGGGAAATGAATGACCTTAAGTGGGAAAGAAAAGATAAGCTTCACATAACATTAAAATTTCTAGGCGATTCCGAAAAAAATATTCTAGACAAACTAACTTTAGATTTAGAAAAACTGATTGATCAGCAAAATAAATTTCAATTAACTTTTGATAAGTTTGGTATATTTAAGAGTAATAATATTCCAAGAATATTATGGATTGGAGCCAGATCTGATCCACGACTATCTGAATTTGTAAAATCGATAGATGAAATTTGTGAGAAATATTCGTACCAAAAAGAAACCAGGGCATTCAAAACTCATATCACTTTATTAAGAATTAAAGATTATTCTTATAATGAAAAGATAATTGAATGTGCTAAACAAAAATTTAATGAAATAACAACAATTGCTGATAAGATTACTCTTTTTCAAAGTCAATTGTTAAAACATGGTTCGGTATATTTGCCGATAAAAAGTTTTATAATAAAAAATTAACGGAGGAAAAATGACTATTGATAATAAAGATGCAAGATTAAAAATTATCGAGGATACTATTAGTAATCTTGAAAAGCAGTATGGCAAAGGAACAATTATGAAATTGGGTGACGGTGTAGTTGCCGAAGTCGAATCAATTTCAACCGGTTCATTATCACTCGATTATGCACTTGGTATTGGCGGTGTTCCAAGAGGAAGAATTATTGAAATCTATGGTCCGGAATCTTCCGGGAAAACTACATTATGTTTGCATATCATCGCAGAAGCCCAGAAGAAAGGCGGTTTGGCTGCATTCATAGATGCTGAGCATGCACTTGATGTGAATTATGCTAAGCGACTGCATGTAGATGCAACCAATCTATTGGTCTCACAACCCGATTTTGGCGAACAAGCACTTGAAATTGTTGATACCTTGATCAGAAGTAATGCATTAGATATCATTGTTATCGATTCAGTTGCTGCATTAGTACCGCGTTCCGAAATTGAAGGTGATATGGGCGATCCTCAGATGGCTATGCAAGCTCGATTAATGTCTCAGGCGTTGCGTAAAATTACCGGTGCAATTAGCAAATCAAAAACTTGTGTGATTTTTACTAACCAGCTTAGAAGTAAAATTGGTGTTATGTTTGGCAATCCTGAAACTACTACCGGCGGTAATGCTCTAAAATTTTATGCCTCGGTACGGTTAGATATAAGACGTATTGCTGCAATCAAGGATGGAAATAATGTTATTGGTAACAGAACAAAAGTAAAGATTGTTAAAAGCAAAGTTGCACCCCCGTTCAAAGAAGTTGAATTTGATATTCTGTATAATGAAGGAATTAGCAAAGCCGGGGATATAATCGACCTGGCAACAGACAAAAATATTCTTAAGAAAAGCGGTGCCTGGTTTACTTATAGAGACGATCGGTTCCAGGGAAGAGAGCAGCTCAAACAAAAAATGATCGAAGACCCCGAGTTGTTTGCTACACTCGAAAAAGATGTTAAGACTACCTTAGGAATGTTAAAGGAAGAGACTAAACCGGTAAAAGAAGAAGCCGAAACAAAACCTAAGAAAAAATAAAAATGGTTATCACTTCGCTTAAAAAAATTAGAGGCGATGTTGAATTAATTTTGGATGATGGCTCTAAAATTCGGCTTGATTACCGTATTGTATACGATAACGGGTTGCGAAAATTTGATGATTTAAGCGATGATATGTTGAAAACTCTCCAGTACAATAGTAAAGTACTGCAAATAAAAGATTCGGCTTTTCGTTTTTTAGCTAGACGTCTCCATTCTTCCCGTGAGTTAATGACCAAACTTATTAAAAAAGGTTTTGATAAGTCATTGGTTGATGATACAATTCGCTCTTTAATCAAACAGAAATATCTTGATGATGATCAATTTGCCAAATTGTTAGTGGAGGAGAGATCTGTTAAGAAAAGATTTGGTGTTAATAAAATCAAATCGGAATTAATGAAAAAAGGTATTGATAGAAAAATAATTGATAGTATGGTTAATCAACAAGATACTGATTTGGCTGAAAGTAACGCTTTTTATTTAGCGCAGAAAAAATTAAAGCTATTAACCGAAAAAATTGATGATAAAAGAAAAATTAAAGAGAAGCTCTATTCATACTTAGCCGGGAAAGGATATGAATCCGATACGATAATGAAGGTAATAAATGGTCTTAATTTAGATAACTTAGATTCATAAGTTTGTTGGGCAAATCCTTTTTATTATTTTAGCAACCAAATTTTCAAAAGATTCCAATGCATAAATTCATGGGTGTAGATTATTTCAATATCGAAGACCTTCTTTCAGAAGATGAAATAATGGTGCGCAATTCTGTCCGTGAATTTGTTGAACAAGAGATAATCCCGATAATAGAAAAACATTACCGGGAAGGAACTTTCTTGGTTCATCTAATCCCTAAGCTTGGAGAATTAGGACTCTTTGGAATAACATTACCGCAGAAGTACGGCTGTGCGGAAATGAATAATGTAGCTTATGGACTTGTTATGCAAGAATTGGAAAGAGGCGATAGCGGTGTAAGAAGTTTTGTATCGGTACAATCGTCTCTTGTTATGTACCCAATTTTTACATTTGGCAGCGAACAGCAAAAAAATTATTGGCTTCCTAAACTTGCTTCAGGCGAAAAAATAGGATGTTTTGGATTAACTGAACCGGATTACGGTTCTAATCCAGCCGGTATGGTTACGCGTGCCGAAAAAGTTAAAAACGGGTATAAACTAAACGGTGCCAAAATGTGGATTACAAACGGCACATTAGCCGATGTTGCTGTTGTTTGGGCTAAGCTTGATGGCGTAATCAGGGGATTTCTTGTTGAAAAAGGTACAAAAGGTTTTTCTGCACCTGAAATGAAAGGTAAACATTCACTTCGTGCTTCGGTTACTTCAGAATTGATTTTTGAAGATGTAATTATCCCCGAAGAGAATATTTTGCCGGACAGCAGCGGATTAAAATCACCATTGATGTGTTTGAACCAGGCACGTTACAGTATTGCTTGGGGAGTTGTTGGCTCTATGATGACATGTTATGACACTGCACTGAGCTATGCTAAATCTAGGATACAATTCAACAAACCGATTGCGGCATATCAATTAACCCAACAAAAATTAGTTAATATGCTAACAGAGATTACAAAAGCCCAGCTCCTTAATTTGCAGCTTGGAAGATTGAAAGATAAAGGGGAAGTAAAACACACACAGATATCTATGGCTAAAAGAAATAACTGCGAAGCAGCTCTCGATATAGCCAGAACAGCTCGCGAAATTTTAGGTGCTAACGGTATACTTGATGAATACCCGGTTATGCGTCATGCTGCAAATCTTGAGTCTGTGAAAACTTACGAAGGAACTCACGAGATGCATACATTAATAATTGGCGAGGATATTACGGGCTTAGCTGCCTTTGAATAAAAACTTGAGACCACCTTGTGTGGTCTTTTTTGTAATAACATAGAGGTCAATATGAAAAATTTTAAGATCGATTTTGAAGGTTTAACATTTGATGATATTCTTCTTTTGCCGGCTCGTTCAAAAGTTTTACCGCGAGAGGTTGAAATATCTTCGAATCTTACCCGTGATATAAAACTTAACATACCGTTTCTTTCTGCGGCTATGGATACGGTAACCGAATCGCAAATGGCTATTGCAATGGCTGCTCAGGGCGGAATCGGGATGATTCATAAAAATATGTCTATCGAAAAACAAGCTGATGAGGTTGATAAAGTAAAGAGATCCGAAAGCGGTATGATTGTCAAACCGATAACACTAACACCCGATAGAACTAGTTACGAAGCTGAAGAAATTATGTCCAAGTATCATATATCTGGTATTCCTATTGTTGATGAAAATGGCAAATTGATTGGCATCCTAACCAATCGTGATTTAAGATTTGAACCGAACAGAAATTTGTTGATCGGTCAATTGATGACTAAAGAAAATTTAATTACAGCGCCGATTGGGACAGACTTAGATGTTGCTGAAAGAATTCTTCATAAACATAGGATTGAAAAATTACCGGTTGTTGACAAACGAGGAATTTTAAAAGGTCTGATCACTTATAAAGATATAATGAAGAAAAAGAAATTTCCTTTTGCATGTAAAGACGAACTGGGAAGATTGAGAGTAGGAGCTGCCGTCGGTGTTACAAAAGATACACTGGAAAGGGTAGAAGCATTAATTTCTTCACATGTAGATCTTATAACTGTCGATACTGCCCACGGACATTCCGAAGGTGTTTTGAAAACTATTAAAAAAATAAAAAGAACTTTTAAGGATGTTCAATTAGTAGCCGGCAATATTGTTACAAAAGAAGCAGCACTTGAGTTAGTTGAGTGTGGCGTTGATGCCGTTAAAGTTGGTATTGGTGCTGGTTCAATTTGTACTACGCGTGTAATTGCCGGGGTTGGTGTTCCTCAGGTAAGTTCAATCATTAATGTTGCCCAGGCACTAAAGAGTAAAAAGATTCCGGTAATTGCCGATGGCGGAATCAAACAGACCGGTGATGTTGCAAAAGCTATTGCCGCCGGTGCTGATACTGTTATGATGGGTGGTATGTTTGCCGGTTGTGATGAATCACCCGGTGAAAAAGTTCTCTTCGAAGGAAGAAGCTTTAAAGTTTACCGCGGAATGGGTTCACTTAGTGCGATGAAACACGGCAGCAGCGATCGATATTTCCAGGATATGGAAGATGATATCAAAAAATTAGTACCGGAAGGCGTTGAAGGAAGAGTTCCATACAAAGGTCCGCTATCGGATACAATTTACCAATTCATCGGTGGTTTAAGAGCGGCAATGGGTTATTGCGGTGTTAAGAATATTAGTGAGTTGAAAACAAAAACAAAATTTGTAAAAATTTCTTCTGCCGGTCTGCGTGAAAGTCATCCGCACGATGTTTTGATAACTGAAGAAGCACCTAATTACCAGATGGGGCAGAAGCAATAAAGTTTTATATAGAAGTTTTATTGATTTATTTAATTGTAAATCCAAATTAGTCAATAATAAATTGAAGTAATCCAAATGTTCAAAGTTCTTGTTCTTGCTTACTATTATCCCCCTATGGGTTTGAGTGGTGTACAGCGGACTCTCAAATTCACCAAGTATATGCCAAAATATAATTGGCAGCCGACAGTAATTACTGCCGGAAACATTGCATATTTTGCACACGATCTCGGTATGTTGAAAGAAGCCGAAGATGCCGGTGTTAATATTATTCGCACCGAAGCATATGATCTTAATTCTATGATTGGCAAGAAGTACGGCACCGTTAATATGCCGAAAGAATTTATCAGAAAATTGTATTCAAAGTTCACAAAAACCTTTTTTATACCTGATAACAAAAAGGCGTGGGCAAAACGAGCTTATCACACAGCCAGGGAGTTGCTGAAAAAAGAGAAGTATGATATTCTATATGTTACAATTCCTCCATATTCGAGTTTTCATTATGCTGCTCTTTTAAAAAAGGAATTTGATATTCCGCTATTTGTGGATTATCGTGATCTCTGGTTTGGCAATCACTTTGCATTTTATCCGACACCATATCATAAGCAGAAGCATAAAAAACTTGAATACGCTTCGCTTAAAGAATCTAATAAAATTGTTGTGATTAACAGAAGAATAAAAGAAAAATTGTTAACTACTTATCCTTTCTTGTCATTCGATGAAATTATTATTATTCCACATGGTTATGATCCGCAAGATTTTGAAATTGAAGAATACCCGTCAACATCATCTAAATTAAAGCTGACTTACTCCGGTATCTTCTATGAAAATATAACACCCGAATTTTTGTTGAAAGCATTTAAACAATTATCAGTAGAACGGCCGGATATAGCTGCAACTTATGAATTGGAATTTATCGGGTTACTGCGAGACGAAAATAAAAAATTAATCAAGGAACTTGGTCTAAACGAATTTGTTCATGAATACGGTTACTTAGAACATAGTTTTGCTGTTAAGAGATTAAAATCGAGTGATGTTCTATGGATGATGATTGGTAACACAAATAATGCAGACACAATTTCTACAAGCAAATTATTTGAGTATTTTGGTTCGAGAAAACCTGTTCTTGGCTGTGTACCTGATGGTGCGGCGAAAAACTCACTTAAGGAATATAACGCCTCATTTATCACGTCTCCGGATAATTTAGATGAGATTAAAAATGTATTAATAGAAATTCATTCGGCGTTTGTTAATAAAAAATTACCGATACCAAATGAAGAATTTATTAAGAGACATGACCGAATTGCTTTAACCGAACAATTAATAACACAATTTCAATTTTATTTAAGAGATTAAAATGA
The DNA here is from genome assembly GCA_020723165.1 of Melioribacter roseus. Taxonomy (GTDB): domain Bacteria; phylum Bacteroidota; class Ignavibacteria; order Ignavibacteriales; family Melioribacteraceae; genus DYJK01. The sequence goes on from DYJK01000030.1 coordinate 31,572, forward strand.
ATGTTTTACTAATAGGTTCCGGCGGTAGGGAACATGCACTGGCACTTAAAATTTCACAAAGTAAATCTTTAACAAAATTGTTTATCTATCCCGGTAATCCGGGGACTAAACAACTTGGGCAAAATATAGAGCTGGTTAAGAATGATGAAAATAGTTTGATTAACTTCTGCCGTGAAAATAAAATTAAACTTGTGGTAGTTGGACCCGAAAAACCGCTGATTGATGGACTGGCTGATAAATTAATATTGAACGGGATTAAAGTATTTGGTCCTACAAAGGCAGCAGCACGACTCGAGGGCGAAAAATCTTTTGCAAAAAATTTGATGCAAGAATACGGCATCCCGACTGCCGATTATGAAGTCTTTACCAAAGATGAATATTTTGATGCTCTCGAATATTTGAAAACATCAAAACTTCCGGTTGTGATTAAAGCTGATGGAATTGCCGCCGGCAAAGGTGTAGTTGTAGCATCTAATTTTGAAGAAGCCAAAGATGCTTTAGAAGATTGTTTTGTTCGTTCTACATTTGGCGCATCCGGCAATAAAGTTGTGATAGAAGAATTTATGACCGGACAAGAAGCATCAATCTTTGCAATTACTGATGGCAATGAATTTATTTTATTACCGGCAGCGCAAGACCATAAAAGAATCGGCGAAGATGACACGGGTAAGAATACCGGCGGTATGGGTGCCTATGCACCTACTCCATTTGTTACAAATATTATTTTGGACCAGGTTGCGCTTCGCATTGTAGAACCGACACTTAAAGCAATGCGCGATAAATTTTCTATGTACTCGGGATGTTTGTATGTGGGATTGATGTTAACCGAAGATGGACCAAAAGTTGTAGAGTACAATTGCCGTTTTGGTGATCCGGAAACGCAAGTTGTTTTACCTTTACTTGAAGGAGATTTTCTTGAATTGCTTAATTCTGTTGCATCCGGTAAACTTAAGAAACGTTCGGTTAAGTATAATGGCGGATCATCCGTTTGTGTTGTTGCCGCATCAAAAGGATATCCCGATGCTTATGAAAAGGGAAAAGTGATTTTTGGCTTGAATGAAATTACCAGTGATGAAATGATCGTTTATCATGCCGGAACAATTGAAAATGAAGACAAGATTGTTACAAACGGCGGACGGGTACTCGGTGTTACGTCCATCATCAAAGAAAATAATTTAATCAAAGCAAAAGAAACTGCTTACAAAGCCCTTACAAAACTTCACTTTGAGGGGATCTATTACCGAAAAGATATTTCGGATAAAGCAACAAAAAATTTAGATTGATTAATGACCGGTTGGGAAAGAACATTTCAAGTGGTGCTAATTCCAAACCTTGTATGTCAGCAGTTTTTTAATTATCAATCCACCAAACTAATGGCGGACAAGTTCTAAATTCGTCTTTTTCAACCCGGTGGCCAATTCATTTTTCTTCCGCCAAGAAGATGCATGTGAAGATGAGGAACCTCTTGTCCAGAATCCGGACCGGAATTTAAGACCAATCTAAATCCGCTATCAAAAACGCCAAGCTGTTTTGCGATTGAATTAGCAGCTTCATATAGATCGCCTAACAATTGTGCGTGCCTTTTCGGATCAATAGTTCTTGCTGATTCAATATCAGTTACTTTAGGAATTATTAAAACATGCACCGGTGCCTGAGGATGAATATCCTTAAAAGCTAAAACATTATCACTTTCAAAAACTATTTCAGCCGGAATTTCTTTGCGGATAATTTTGGAAAAAATTGTCCCGCCATTTTCGGGATCCCGCTTTGCTGTGATTTCTCCCATTGTTAACCCTTTTCTATTTCATATTTCTTTAATTTGTTGTAAAGATGACTTCGTTGAATGCCGAGTATTTCGGCAGTTTTACTGATATTCCAGCTATTTGCATGAAGCTGTTTTAAGATGAACGCTTTCTCGGCTTTCTCTTTGAATTCCTGGAAAGTGTTTGAGACATTCAAAATTTCATCTACGTTACTTGATGAAGCGGTTATAAAGCTATTAACATCACGATCCGTAATATTTGATGACGGAACCATTATCACAACACGTTCTACAAAGTTCCGCAGTTCGCGGATATTTC
>DYJK01000031.1 GCA_020723165.1 Melioribacter roseus
GTTGTAACAATAATGGGTCACGTAGATCACGGAAAAACTTCTCTATTAGATTATATACGAAGAACAAATGTTGTAGCCGGTGAATCAGGCGGTATCACACAGCATATCGGTGCATACCAGGTAGATTTAGTAGATGGAAGAAAGATAACATTTCTCGATACACCCGGCCACGAAGCATTTACCGCAATGCGTGCACGCGGCGCCAAGGTAACTGATATCGTTGTTCTCATTGTAGCGGCAGATGATGCAGTAATGCCTCAGACAGTAGAAGCCATTAACCACGCACAAGCCGCCAATGTGCCAATCATAGTTGCAATCAATAAAGTTGATAAACCAAATTCAAACATTGAACGAATCAAACAGCAGTTAGCTGAAAGAAATATACTTGTAGAAGATTGGGGCGGTAAATATCAATGTGTTGAAATTTCCGCTAAGTTCGGAAAGAATATTGATGTGTTATTAGAAAAAATTGTTTTGGAATCCGAGCTTCTTGAATTAAAGGCAAGACCGGATAGATATGCCCGCGGTGCAATTATTGAATCGCAGATGGATAAAGGAAAAGGTATAACTGCAACAGTTCTTGTTCAAAAGGGTACTTTAAAGATCGGCGATCCGTTTATTGCTGGCGTTGTTCATGGGCGTGTACGTGCAATGTTCGATGAAAGAAGCAACAAGGTACATGAAGCCGGACCTTCTGCGCCGGTACTGGTACTTGGTTTTGAATCTGCACCGCAAGCCGGCGATACATTTATAGCTGTTGAATCCGAACGCGAAGCTCGTGAAATAAGCATCAAAAGATCACAGTTGAAAAGAGAACAAGATAACCGCCAGGTTCGGCATATTACGCTGGATGAAATTGCAAGCCAGATCAGTCACGGAGGATTTAAAGAATTACCGGTAATTGTAAAAGGTGATGTTGACGGTTCAATCGAAGCTCTATCAGATTCGTTAATGAAATTATCCAACCAGGAAGTTTCAGTACGTGTGATTCATAAAGGTGTTGGTGCGATATCCGAAGGTGATGTACTTTTAGCTGCCGCATCAAGAGCAATCATAGTCGGGTTCCATGTACGCCCGAATATAAATGCTCGTAAATTAGCCGAACAAGAAAAAGTTGATATCCGTTTGTACAATATTATTTATGATGCAATCAATGAAGTTAAATCAGCCCTCGAAGGAATGCTCTCACCCGTTGTATCCGAAGAATTAGTTGGTACTATTGAAGTCCGGGAAATTTTCAAAGTACCAAAAGTTGGTACAATCGCCGGCTGCTATGTTCAGGATGGAAAAGTTGCGCGTGCAAATAAAATAAGGTTGTTCCGTGATGGAATTGTAATCTATGAAGGAGAACTTGCTTCGCTTAAGAGATTCAAAGATGATGTTCGCGAAGTTGAAAAAGGATTTGAATGCGGATTGAATATCAACAATTTCAACGATGTGAAAGTCGGCGATATAATAGAAACTTATAAATTAATTGAAACAAAGAAGAAATTAGAATAATGTCGCATAGATTAGATAAAGTTTCCAGTTTAATAAAAGAAGAGATCAGTTTAATCTTTTTTCATAGGGTCCAGGATCCAAGCTTAAGCTTAATTACGGTTACAAGTGTAAAGATGAGTCCTGATTTGCGTCATGCAAAAATCTATCTTTCTGTTTATGAAAAAGGAAAAAGGGATGAAGTAATGCTGAAGGTAGCAGATATGAAAGGACTAATCCGGTCCGAATTAGCTTCTCGAATAAAGATCAGGTTTGTACCTGAACTTCATTTCTTTTTGGATGATACTCTCGATTATGTTGAAAAGATGGAAGGTTTGTTCAAAAAGATTCATGATAACGAAAAGAACAATAATTGATTACGAACCGGATTTTAAGAACGGCGAAGTTATATTGATTGATAAGCCGTACCGCTTATCATCATTCAGTATTGTTTACAAAGTTAGAAAAGCTGTTGGTGTACAAAAGGTGGGTCATGCCGGTACTTTAGATCCCATGACGTCGGGATTAATGATTATTTGTGCCGGGAGAGCCGCTACAAGAGAAATATCAAAATTTTCGGGACTTGATAAAACATATACCGGAATTATTTCTCTTGGTAAGACAACGCCTTCTTTTGATGTTGAGACAGAATTTAATTCTGAAAAAAGTATTGACGGAATTTCAAATTATATGATTGAAAAAACCGCTGAATCATTCATGGGCGTAAATTTACAAGTACCGCCAATGTATTCGGCAATTAAGAAGAAAGGTAAAGCGCTATATCATTTTGCGAGAAAGGGTGTTGAAGTTGAAAGAAATCCAAGAAAAATTTTAATCAAGAAATTTGAAATAACAAAAATTGATTTGCCCGATATTCATTTTGAAATATCTTGTTCAAGCGGAACTTATATACGCGTTATTGCAAACGACTTTGGTGAGCGAATCGGAACCGGTGCTTACTTGAAAGATTTACGAAGAACCGAGATTGGTGATTTTAATGTTGAGGATGCAATTGATATAAAGGAATTTGTTGAATACGCAAATAATTTTGAACTTGTTGCAGTTTAGTGATTGTTGAAGATGAAGATTTATACTGACATTAAAGATTATAAAAAGAATAAAAATGCTGTTGTAACTGTTGGTACTTTTGACGGCTTACACATAGGGCACACAAAAATTTTGGATACATTAAAGTATAAGGCATCTGGTGTTGATGGTACAACAGTATTAATGACTTTTGAACCACATCCGCGTACGGTGGTTTCAAAGGATTTCAATTTGAAATTGTTGACAACTTTAGATGAGAAAATTAAACTGCTGGAAGGTTTTGGCATAGATGATTTATTAATTGTCAATTTTACAAAAGAGTTTTCTCAAATGTCATCCGAACAGTTTATTAAAAATTTGATTGTTGATAAAATTGGTGCTGTGCATATGGTTGTCGGGCACGATCACAAATTCGGGAAGGATAGACTTGGTGACGAAGAGAAATTAAGAGAAATAGCTAAGCAGTATAATTTTGAAGTTACATCGGTACCGGCTGAAATGTTTAATGGTGAAGTAATCAGCAGCACTAAGATACGTAATGCACTTGTTGCCGGGGACGTTGATACCGTAAATAGTTTCTTAGGCAGAAGTTATTCATTAAGCGGTGTTGTTGTTAAAGGGGCACAGAGAGGCAGATTACTCGGCTTCCCGACTGCTAACTTAAGATTGCATGATCAAAATAAAGCTGTACCGAAAAAAGGTGTTTATATTGTAGCATGCAGATGCGAAAACAATCCGTATTATGGAATTATGAATATAGGATTAAGACCAACATTTGCAGATACAATTGAACTGGTAATTGAAGTTCATATATTAAATTTCGACCGTGATATTTATGGTAAGGGCTTAACTGTAGATTTTATGAAGCGGCTGCGTGATGAGAAAAAATTTGAGTCCAAGGAGGAATTAGTTCACCAAATTGAAGAAGACAAAAAGAAAGCAGTAGAATTAATAAGTATTTTGAATAATTAATTAATCCCGGTTTAGACTGGGTTTATATTGTAAATAAAAAGTAAGGAGCAGCAAAATGTCGTTATCAAAAGAAGAAAAGGGCGCGATCGTTAAAAAATATGGAAAGAACGAAAAAGACAGCGGTACGGCTGAAGTTCAAATCGCACTTTTGACCGAACGAATTAATAAACTAACATCTCATTTTGAAGGACACATTAAAGATCATTCTTCAAGAAGAGGTTTGATGCAGCTGGTAGGTAAAAGAAGAAGGCTTCTTGATTACGTTGCCGGTAAAGATATTGAAAGATATCGTGCTATAATTAAAGATTTGAACATTAGAAAGTAAAAAGAGGAAATTAAATGATTTATTCTAAAGAAGTCGAAATCGGCGGAAAAATTTTAAAAATAGAAACCGGAAAACTTGCTAAACAATCTAACGGTGCTGTTACAGTTCAATACGGCGAGACTGTTGTGTTAGTTACTGCGGTAGCCGGTGATTTAAGAGAAGATATAGATTTTTTCCCGTTAAGTGTTGAATACCGTGAAAAAGCATATGCAGCCGGTAAAATACCGGGCGGATTTTTTAAGCGTGAAGGAAAGCCAAGCGATAAAGAAATACTTAGTGCTCGTTTGATCGATCGTCCGATTAGACCTCTGTTTGCAGATAATTATTATAACGATACACAGGTAGCCGCATTCGTTTATTCATACGATAATGAAAACGATCCCGATGTTATAGCCGCTGTTGGTGCATCTGCCGCACTTGTTATCTCGGATATACCTTTTCTTGAACCGGTTGGCGAAGTTCGTGTTTGCAGAGTTAATGGCGAGTTCATTGTTAACCCGACTAATTTACAAGTTGAACAAAGTGATCTTGAACTTGTTGTTGCCGGTACCGATAGTTCGATAATGATGGTTGAAGGTGAAGCAAAAGAAATTAGTGAAGAGGATATGCTCAGTGCTTTGAAGTTTGCACACGGTGAAATTAAAAAACTCGTAAAAGTTCAGAATGAATTAAGAGAACTTTGCGGCAAACCTAAAACCGTGGTTCCGGAAAAAGTTATTGATCAGAACTTATTGAACGATGTAAAAGAATTAGCTTATCAAAAATTCAAAACTATTGTTGCATCGGTGCTCGCTAAGGAAGAACGTTCTGCAAAGAATAAAGAACTTGGAGATGAAGTTCTTGCTGCTTTAGCTGAAAAATATCCCGAACAAGAAAAAGTTGTGAAAGAAATCTTGCACGATATGGAAAAGGATTTGATGCGCAAGAGAATTCTTGAAGAAGGATTGCGTCTCGATGGAAGAAACACTACCCAGATCCGCCCTATCACTTGTGAACTTGGAGTTTTACCGCGTCCGCACGGAACAGCATTATTCACACGCGGAGAAACACAAAGTTTAACAACTTTAACACTTGGTACAAAACAAGACGAGCAAATAATTGATGGACTGGCTACGGAATACAAGAAACGTTTTATCCTTCACTACAATTTCCCTCCATTCAGTGTTGGTGAAGTTGGAAAATACAGCGGAGTTGGAAGAAGAGAAGTTGGTCACGGAAATCTTGCCGAGCGTTCATTAAAAAATATTATTCCGCCTGAGAATGTATTCCCGTATATGATTCGTGTTAACTCAGAAATTCTCGAATCAAACGGATCATCATCAATGGCAACCGTGTGTGCCGGTTCTCTTGCCTTAATGGATGGCGGCGTACCGATAAAATCTGCTATTGCCGGTATTGCGATGGGACTTGTAAAAGAAGGAGAGCAGTATGCAATCCTTACAGACATTTTAGGCAATGAAGATCATCTAGGTGATATGGATTTCAAAGTTGCCGGTTCTGATAAAGGTATTTCAGGTTTCCAGATGGATATTAAAATTCAAGGCATATCTTTCGAAATTATGGAGAAAGCATTAGCACAAGCTAAGGAAGGCAGATTACATATTTTGAAAATTATGAATGAAGCAATATCAGCTCCAAGACCTCAAATTTCTAAATATGCACCGATATTGTTATCGACTAAAATCCCGGTTGATAAAATTGGTACGGTCATTGGCCCTGGTGGAAAAGTTATTCAAAAAATTCAGAAGGAATTTGTAGTTGAAATTTCTATTGAAGAAGACGGAACGGTTAGCATTGCCGGTCAAGATCATCAGAAAGCTAAAGAAGCAAAAGAGTATATTAAATTGATGGTTGCTGAACCCGAAGCTGGTAAAAATTATAATGGCAAGGTTGTTAAGATAACCGACTTTGGTGCGTTCGTAGAATTTATGCCGGGCACTCAAGGTCTGCTTCATATTTCTCAGGTTGATATCAAGCGGATTGATAAAGTAACAGATGTACTGAAGGAAGGCGATGCGATCCGTGTGAAATTATTGTCAATCGAGAACGGTAAATTTAGTTTATCAAGAAAAGCACTGTTGAAAGAGAAAGAAGAACCGAAAACTGAAGTAGCAAAAGAAGTAAGCGAATAAATTAGTAACCCGGCTTAACAGCGGGTTCTTTTATTACGATTTATAAAGTATATAAAATTATTCGCTGCATAGATAAAGAATGTAAAATGAAGATTGGAAACCTCGATATTGGTAATAAGTTATTTTTAGCCCCCATGGCGGAGGTTTCCGATTCACCATTTAGAAAAATTGCAAAGGAACACGGTGCCGGTTTAACATTTACTCAAATGATAAACGCACTTGGTGCCATACGCAGCGATTTCGATACTCTACGCCATCTTTCATTTAACCGGTCAGAAAAACCAATTGGTGTTCAAATATTAGGTAAAGATCCCGGAATTTTAGGAGAAGCTGTAAAAGAAATTTCAAAAAGCAAACCTGATTTGATCGATCTGAATTGCGGCTGCCCGGTTGAAAAAGTTGTTTGTCATAATATGGGCGCAGCTCTGCTAGATGATCCAAAGAGAATTGGAACAATTATACATAGAATGGTGGATTCATCAAGCGGCGTTCCAATTTCTATTAAGGTACGGCTTGGTAAAGATAAATCTAGGATTAATATAATTGATATAGCAAAATCGGCAGAGAGCAACGGTGCATCATTAATATTTATTCATACTAGAACACGTGTGGATAAATATGATTCCGATCCTGATTGGAGCTGGCTTAGAAAGGTAAAAGAAAGTATAAAAATACCGGTCGTTGGAAACGGTTCCTTGTTTTCACCTAAAGATATAAAAAAAATGATCGATGAAACCGGGTGTGATTCTGCTATGATTGCAAGAGGTGCACTAGGTAATCCATTTATTTTTGATCGTTTTAATCATCTAATGGAAAAAGGAGTTGATCCCGGTGAGCCTGGGGCTGAAACAGTAAGAAATGTTCTGTTAAAACATATCAAATTATTAGTAGCTGAATACGGCGAGTTGCTCAGTTTCGATAAATCTAAAAAACAATCAATCTGGTATTTCAGAACGTTCGCGGGTATAAACCAATTTTTAGATAAAGTTTTTACCAGCTCAAATATTGATGGGTTGGTTCTTATAATCGAAGAGCACACGAAAAATATTTTATCAGGTGTTTACAATCACCATTCCGCCGAGGAAATAAATAAAAAGTTTAAGAAGAAAGTACTTTTTTGGTTAGCCGATGAGTACGTTGAAAACCTCGGTTAATTAAAGTTAAAGAGTTTTTAATGAAAAAAGAAATAATTATTAATTCGTCTACATCGCAAAATAGAGTAGCGATTACAGAAGACGGAAACTTAGTAGATTTTTTCGTTGACCATCCTGAAAAACAGAGAATGGTTGGCGATGTTTACCTTGGCAGAGTTGCCAGAGTATTGCCGGGCATCCGGGCAGCTTTTATAGATATTGGATTGAAACATGATGCGTTTCTTCACTTCTCGGATATTGGAGAAAGAACGGAAGCACTGCAAGGAATTTTTGATGATGATGAAGATGATGAAAACGAACAACCGATAAAACCTTCTGATAATGATGCTAAACTTGAACAACCGTTAGACACCGATCCAAATGCAGAACAACCCACACTAACAATTCCGAAACCCGAACAGAGAGAAAGACAAATTCCAAAACTTCATAAGGGTCAGGAATTATTAATACAGATTTTAAAGGAGCCGGTTAAGGATAAAGGTGTACGGGTTACTTCATCAATTTCAATCCCAGGCAGATTTTGTGTTATGCTTCCGATGGATAATAAAATTGGGGTCTCCAAAAAAATCGTTGATTTCCGCGAGCGGAAAAGATTACGAAGAATTGCTAGGGGAATCATACCCCAGAATTGTGGTTTGATAATTAGAACGGCTGCGAAGGATCAGGATGAAGAATCACTTTCGGGCGATCTGAAATACCTGGTAAAGATTTGGGAGGATATTGAAGAGGATGCAAAGAAACTTGATCCACCTTCACTTCTGTACAAAGATTTAAGCACCACAATCAGCGTTATCCGGGATCTATTCACACCGGATGTTTCCAAGGTTTATATCGATTCGAAAAAACTGTATAAAGAAATAAAAAATTACATACAATTTATTCAACCGGCATTGTTGGACCGAATTGAAGTTTACAAAGGTGAAGAACCGATATTTGAAGCTTTCAAGATAGAGCAGCAGATAAAAACTTTAATGGGCAGAAAAGTATCGCTGCCGAGCGGCGGACATATTGTAATTGAGCATACTGAAGCTATGACTGTTATCGATGTAAACAGCGGTCGTTACGCAGCTAAGAAAGAACAAGAACTGAATTCGCTCAAAACCGATCTTGAAGCATCGCGCGAAATAGTCAGACAACTCCGTATGCGAGATATTGGTGGACTTTTAGTTGTAGATTTTATCGATTTAGAGGATGAGAAAAACCGCAAAAAAATTTATGATGAGTTAAAAAAAGAATTTAAGAAAGACCGTGCAAAAACAGCAATTCTTCCGATGACCGAGTTTGGTCTGATACAGCTTACACGTGAACGTGTCCGCGAAAACATTGTTCAATCGATGACCGAAGCTTGCCCTTACTGCCAGGGAACCGGGTTGCTTACAAAAAAATCAAACCTGATCCACGAAATTGATGCCTGGCTTAAACGATACAAGATGGAAGGGAAGTATAAATCTCTGATCTTAAAAGTACATCCTTCTTTGGGATCAAAATTAAAAGAAGGTTTTATTTCTACACGTACTAAATTACAGATGAAATATTTTATCAAAATTAAATTAGATAAAGATGAGAAAGTAAGTCCGCAGACATTTAGGATGATAGCGAAAAAGACCGGTGAAGATTTAACAGAGGAATTTGTTTAGAAAAATCAATTCAAATAATTAAAAGTATTTTTATAATTTAATTCTCATAAAAAGCGATAAATATATTGGGGAGATAGTAAATGAAATTTTTTATCGATACTGCAAACATAGACCAAATAAAAGAAGCCGCATCTTATGGTCTGCTTGATGGTGTTACAACTAATCCCTCACTTGTAGCTAAAGAAGGAAAAAATTTTAGAGAGCTTTTAGAAGAGATAGTTAAAATTGTCGATGGTCCAATAAGTGCGGAAGTTGTTGCTACAGATTATAAAGGTATACTTAAAGAAGCTAACGAGCTTGCCAAGATTCATGATAATATAGTTGTTAAAGTTCCGCTTATAAAAGAGGGTCTAAAAGCTGTAAAAACTTTAGCCGAAGAAGAAATTAAAACAAATGTAACTTTATGTTTCACACCATCACAAGCATTGTTGGCTGCTAAAGCCGGCGCTGCTTATATAAGTCCTTTTGTTGGGAGACTTGATGATATCAGCCACGATGGGATGGATTTGATTGCGCAGATTGTACAGATTTATAAAAATTATAACTATAAGACACAAGTTCTAGTAGCAAGTATTCGTCATCCGCTTCATCTTGTAGAAGCGGCAATGATCGGTGCCGATGTTTGTACAATGCCTTTCGATGTAATAGAAAAACTATTCAAACATCCGCTGACAGATATCGGTCTTGAAAAATTTTTAAGTGATTGGAAAAAAGCAAACCAGAAATAATCCAGAGGCTTATTGAATAATGAAAAAAACAAAATTTTACTCGATTCATGAAAAGTTAGGCGCAAAGATTGTTGATTTTGCCGGGTTCAAAATGCCGGTTCAATATTCATCAATAATTGCAGAACACAAAGCGGTTAGAACCAGTGTTGGTGTATTTGATGTTTCCCACATGGGTGAGATATTCATACGCGGTAGTAAAGCTCTCGATTTTGTTCAGCATATTACTGTGAATGATGCATCGCTGCTTACAGACGGTAGAGTACAATACTCTGCTATGTGCTATAATGACGGAGGAATAGTTGATGACCTACTTGTCTACCGCATAAATGCGAACGAATTTATGCTGGTTGTTAATGCATCAAATAAAGATAAAGACTATGCCTGGATGAAAGAGAACAATATTTTTGATGTTGATATAGTTGATGAAAGTGATGACTACTCATTGCTTGCTGTTCAAGGGCCGAAATCGAAAAATGCTATTGAAAAAATTTGCAATAAACCTTTGAACCTTGAGTATTATCACTTCTTCTTTGCAACGGTTGCCGGAGTAGATATGTTGGTTTCCAGGACCGGTTACACGGGCGAACTAGGGTTTGAATTATATTTTAAAGGTGATGAAGCAATTGCAGAAAAAGTTTGGAATTCGCTTTTTGATGCCGAGAAAGAATTTGATATTCAGCCGGTTGGTCTTGGTGCACGAGATTCTCTCCGTTTGGAAATGGGCTACTGTTTATATGGTAACGATATTGATCAAACAACTAATCCTTTAGAAGCCGGTCTTGGATGGATTACTAAACTTAAAAAAACATCATTCATCGCTAAAGATGTTTTGGTCAAGGTGAAAGAAGAAGGTTTAAAAAGAAAGTTAGTACCGATGGTATCGGATGAAAAAGCATTTCCGCGTCACGGTTATGATTTATCGGTAAACGGTACCAATGTAGGTCACATTACAAGCGGTACTGTAAGCCCGGTACTTGAAAAGGCTATTGCACTTGGTTATGTTAAAACCGAATTTGCAAGGGAAGGAAATCAAATAAACTTTTTAATACGCGGGAAAGAAGTACCGGCGGTTGTAACTAAATTACCTTTTGTGAAAAATTGATATGAAAATTAATGTACTAACTTCAAATATTAGTTTTGATGAACTCTATTTTACCGGCAAGACGTGTGTGGTAATTGATGTTCTGCGTGCATCAACTGTGATTGTAAATGCACTTGCTAACGGTGCCAAGGAAATTATACCGGTCGGCACTGTTGATTTTGCTATGAAAGTTTCCGGGGATGCTTTTAGAAGCCAGACATTACTTGGCGGCGAACGGAATACAAAAAAAGTTGAAGGATTTAATCTTGGTAATTCTCCGCTTGAATATACACCTGAAATTGTTAATGGTAAATCAATCATTCATTATACTACAAACGGTTCCAAATCAATTGTTAAAGCTAAGTTTGCAGAAAATCTATTCATCGCTTGCTTCAATAATCTTACTGCCGTAGTAGAACATATGAACAAACTCGGAAAAGATTTTGAAATTATATGTGCCGGTAACAACGGTTCCTTGAATATGGAAGATTCTGTTTGTGCCGGTAAAATGATCTTTGAAATCCAGAAAAGGAAAAAAGATTTGGTACTGTCGGATTCTTCAAATGCTTGTTTAATCATGTACAAAACTTTTTCAAAAAGTATTTTGAAAATGCTTAAAAGCACGGAACATGGTAAACTACTTATAGAAAATGGATTTGTTGATGATATAAAAGAATGTGCTAAATTAGATGCCACAGATATAATTCCGTACTTCAGTTCCGGAGTTATAAAAAAGCTTGAATTAAATAATTCTGCATAAGAGTAAATTTCGGATAATGGCAAAGAAAAATAATCATAAAGAAACTGCTACCTCCGCATCAGAAGAAAAATTCTTTGTTATTTCGCCTCGCAAAAAGAAAAAACTTCTCGGAATATTTTTAATAGTATTTGCACTTTTAATATTATTAAGTATACTTTCTTATTCACGATCGGATGAATCATCCTTTAGTTATCGCTTTACCGATCTATTTAACATTTTTACCCAAAATGCAGAGATAAAGGAAAAGGCTGCCGGCACTCATAACTGGCTCGGTATTTTCGGCGCTTATATTTCTTATTTCTTTATCCATTCTACATTAGGTTACTTATCGATTGTGTTCCCGGTAATTATGTTTATATGGGGATACACTGCATTAAAAGGTGAAAACAGCAGACTTGCAATTTATATTACCAACTTTTTATTGGTGATGGGAATATTGATAGCAACCTTTTTCGGGATGGTCCGCTATACTCCTGAGTTAAATTTATTTGCAGATGTTTATGAACTTTCGGGCAACATTGGGTTGTTCCTGGGGACTGCCATCAGCCGCTTATTGGGCGGTTTAGGAAGTATAATTTTTCTATCGGCTGCGATACTTGTAACATTAATTATTGCTTTTGATTTTAAATTGAGTTGGATACTTGGATTCCTAAAAAGGTTGTTTAAGGAAGGGGATTCTGAAGTAAGTGATATTACAATAAAAACACCAGAAGATGAAAGGTTGGATGATAATCTTGCTAAGATTAAGAATTTAAGAGATGGGTCAAGACTTAAATCATTATTTAAAGATAAAGATGATGAAGAAATTGAAGAAGAAGCTGATAAAGAACTTGAGACTAAAATCAGGATAGTCAAAAAAGATGAACCTGAAAAAATAATTGCTGCCGATAATCTTTATGATGAAACATCTAAAGCGAAAAAACCTGAGACTAAACAACATAAACCCAAAGTAGATGAAGAAGATCTTCCGGCTGTTGATAAAGAGGAAGAATCTAAATTTCCGGAACAATGGGAAGAAGAAATTGATTACACCCCTCCTAAATTGGAATTATTAACCCCGGCAGATGACGAAGAAGTGAAAATTCATGAAAGCGAGTTGAAACGAAATGCAGAATTACTCAAAGAAAAACTTGCTCTGTTCGATATACTAATTGAAGACATTACCGTAACACCGGGACCGGTAGTTACATTATATGAGATAGTACCGGCGCCGGGTGTAAAAATTTCGAGAATAGTTAGTCTTGAACATGATATTGCTCTTGCACTTGCTGCAAGGGGAATTAGAATAATTGCGCCGATACCGGGTAAGAGTGCGATTGGTGTTGAAATTCCGAATGCACAAGCTTCATTGGTAAGGGCACGTTCGGTGATTGCAAAACTAAAAGATACAAAAGCAGAATTGCCGCTTGCATTGGGCAAAACAATTTCGGGTGATGTTTATATAACCGACCTTGCAAAGATGCCTCACATGCTTATTGCCGGTTCTACCGGTTCGGGTAAAAGTGTCGGCATAAACATGATTATAAACAGCTTGATTTATGCCAAACATCCATCAGATATAAAATTTGTAATTATTGATCCTAAGAAAATTGAATTATCATTCTATAAAAAACTTAATAAACACTTTTTAGCCGTATCGCCTGATCTGGAAGAAGAAATTATTACAAATCCTCAGAATGCTTTGCTCTCTTTGAAAGCCGTAGAATACGAAATGGAAAGGAGGTATGATAAGCTTGCTAAAATAGGTGTGCGTAATATTGTAGACTATAACAAAAAAGTATCGAATCCCAAAACACGTCCTAAAGATACCGAGGAAATGAAACACTATAAGATGCCGTACATAATAATTGTAATAGATGAACTTGCCGATTTAATGATTACTTCCGGCAAAGAGGTGGAAGAACCGATTGCACGTCTTGCACAACTTGCTAGAGCTGTTGGCATCCATTTAATACTAGCAACACAGCGCCCATCTGTTAACGTAATAACCGGTGTGATAAAAGCTAACTTCAGCGCACGTGTTGCATACCAGGTAGCAACAAAGATTGATTCAAGAACAATTCTTGATATGAACGGTGCGGAACAATTACTTGGCAGCGGAGATATGCTCTTCTTACCCGGTGGGATGCCGAAACCGATTCGTATTCAAAATGCTTTTATTTCGACTGAGGAAGTAGAAAAGATTACAAACTTCATTTATGTACAGAAAGGTTTTTCAAAGCGGTATTTCTTGCCCTCAATGTTCGAAAAAAGAAAAGCAGATATGGGCGATTTTCTCTCCGACCTTGACCCGATGTTTGAAGAAGCCGCACGTGTTGTTGTACGCCATCAGCAAGGATCGGTATCGCTGCTGCAAAGAAGATTGAAACTTGGTTATTCGAGAGCCGCAAGAATAGTTGACCAGCTAGAACAAGCCGGTATCGTTGGCCCATCGGAAGGCAGTAAAGCAAGAGAAGTTATTGTTGATAGTGAAGAACAGTTGGAAACAATTTTAAGATCTCTATAAATGATTGCAAATTTTATTACTATCCTATTCCTATTTGTTTACAATTATTCCGTTCAATCCGGGAATGAACTGTTAAAACGAATTCAAAATGAGTTTAGATCATTCGAGAATTTCAGTGCACAATTCACACAGACTATTTATGATGAACAAGGAAAAACTACCGGTAGAACATCCGGCAAGTTTACTTATAAGAAAAAAAACAAATTTATTGTTGAGCTGAAAAATTCATCGATTGTTTCTAACGGTGAAACTATTTGGAATTATGATAAAAAACTTAAACGAGTCGTGATAAGCTATTTTGATGATGAACCGACCTCTTTTTCTTTAGACCGATTTGTTTTTGATTACCCGGCACTATGTAAAATCCGGAGTGTAAAAATTGATGAATCAAACAAGCAGCTTTTAGAACTTATCCCCAAGGATGAAAATTTAAATTTCAAGAGCATAAAAATTTGGGTCGACGAAAGCTATTTCATAAATAAGCTGGAAATTGTAGATTTAAGTGATCTCAAATTCACTATACAAATTAGCGACGTAAAGAGAAATCAGGATATTTCTGATTCAAAGTTTACATTCTATCCGCCAAAAGGGATACAAATTATTGATCTCCGGTAATAAATATAATTCTATTAGAAAACTTGGGCGCTATTTATTGCCGGTTCTATTCACATTTGTATTTTTATTCCTCGCATTTAGAAATATTGATCTGGCAAAGTCTATTAGAATAATTACACAGTCATCTTTAATCTGGCTGGTTATTTATGTCTTTGTATTTTATCTGTCGCATTATATTCGTGTAATTCGGTGGAAAGCGATTATCAAACCGATTAAACCTAACACATCGCAATTGCATTTGTTTGGTGCTGTAATGATTGGTTACGGCGTTAATTGTGTCATTCCCCGTTTAGGTGAAATATACCGCGGTATGTTTTTAGGTAAGTGGGAAGGACTTTCAAGGACAAGTATGATCGGGACGGTTATCATAGAAAGAATAATAGATATTTTATTTTTTGCGTTTGCCTCATTAATTAGCGTACTGCTTTTCCCGGGTGATCTATTCGAAGAAATTTCGTGGTTAAAAACATCTTTAATAATCGGGTTCACTTTTATAATACTTTTTTTCGTGTCTTTGATGTTGATGGTGAAGTTTGAGAAAAAATTTTCTAACTCATTGATAAATATTGTTTCAAAATTCAGTAAAACAATCAGCTCAAAATTATACGATCTTTTCTCAACTTTGATTGATGGTATCTCCACCATTAGAAATTTTAAAAGTATATTAATAATAGTTTCGTTAACGATTATCATGTTGTTAACATATGCACTGAATGCGTATGTTGGATTTTATATGCTTGGCTTAGAAAAAGAAGTGGGTGTTAGTTTTATTATGGCATGGGTATTAATGACGATCAGTTCTTATGGAGTTGTAATCCCTACACCGGGTGGAACGGGTTCTTATCATATAATAGCGATTTTAGTTTTAACCCAGCTCTATAATTTTAGCAGTGAAATTAGTGCTGCTTATGCATTACTTACCCATCTTATCTCGTATATTATTTTTATTGGAACTACTCTCATAATTATTTTGGTTATTAATCGGATAAGGGTAAAAAACGGTTTTAAAAGTGAGAATTTTATCTCTGTCTTTAATATTAACTCGGAAACAAAATGAGAAAATATATTATTTACTTTTTTCTTGTACCGCTGTTTGTGATTAATGCACAGTGGGACCTAAGTATTTCTATGGGGTTGGATTTTAAATCTGCATCATCTTTCAGGGATTATATCAATTCAGGATTTGCACCGGCTAATGATAAGCTTTCTACATTTTCCAGTTCGGTTAATTTTAACGGTGAGGCCGGTTATCAATTTACCGAAACATTTCAGCTAGCACTTGAATACAGTTTATCTATTGATTCTTACAACACTTCAGTAGCCCCGGGTGGTGTGTATGATATTTCCTATAGTTCCCATCGACCTTCATTGATCGGATATTATGTTATTAGTGGTGATGGTTATAAGTTCAAATTAGGCGGAGGTGTTGGTCCCAGGTTTATTTCGTTAGAAGAAAAAATTATTTCATCGACTAATTACACAGCAAAAGGTTTTGGAGTTTTATTAAAAGCTGATGGGAATACTTTACTCGGTGGTAATTTATATGCACTAATTGGTTTTGATATTAGATATGATATGCCCGGTGATTTGAAATCCGGTGACGACACTTATATTCAAAATTACGGTAACGGAGAAAAAGTAAATTTAAATGCGTTATCATTCGGTATTAAACTTGGGGTAGCATACTTATTATAGGAGCCGTATGAATATTTTTGAAGCTATTTTTCTGGGTATCATTCAAGGATTAACAGAATTTCTTCCAATAAGCAGTACCGGTCACTTAACTGTTGCCGGTAAACTGATGGGACTAATATCAACCGAGAATCCCGAAGAATGGACAGCTTTTATTGCAGTAATTCAACTCGGTACTTTAGCTGCTGTATTAATTTATTTTTGGAATGACCTCTTCTATATTGTTAAAGATTTCTTAGCGGATAATCTATTCAAACCAAAAAAAATTGCAGATCAATCGCAAAATTCTAAGATGGGCTGGTTTTTAATTATTGCAACACTTCCGGTTGTTGTTATTGGGCTTTTGTTCAAAGATACAATTGAAGGCGTACTTACAAAAAATCTTGTTGTTATTTCAATCAGTTTGATTGCTCTTGGCATAATTTTATTTATAGCAGAAAAGTTAGGTAAGTTTAATCGCGATCAAAAAGAAATTAATTGGTTCGATTCCCTTATAATCGGGTTAGCGCAGTCATTAGCTCTAATTCCCGGTTCCTCTCGTTCGGGAACTACAATAACTGCCGGATTATTTTTAGGATTCAGCCGCGAGACAGCAGCACGTTTTTCTTTTTTGATGAGTGTCCCGGCAGTATTCGCAAGCGGTCTGCTTCAGTTCTACCAATCACTCGAACAGCTTAATTTTAATAGCTCGATAAATTTAATAACTGCAACTATAGTCTCAGCAATAGTTGGCTATCTTTCTATAGAATTTTTGTTGAGATACTTACGAAAAAGATCAGTTATGATTTTTGTAATTTATCGAATTGTTGTTGGTATTTTGATTCTACTTTTAATCTACAACGGGGTTATTCAATCATAGTCAGGGGAAATCAATGAAAAAAAATATTCTGATATTATTATTTATGTTAGTTTTAATATCATGTAAATCAGGTGATAAAAATAAATCCGGGAACAATATAACAAAAGGAGCTAACGTGGATGAATTAATAGATTTGAAAAGTAATGAAATGCTTGTTGCAAAAATGTCAACAACAATGGGTGATATCGAAATCGAATTATACCCGTCTGATACACCCAAAACGGTTAAAAATTTTTTATCATTGGCAAATAAAGGATTTTATAATGGTGTAATATTTCATCGTGTAATAAAAAACTTTATGATCCAGGGCGGTGATCCTACCGGAACGGGAAGGGGCGGTGCCAGCATTTATGGCGGACCATTTGAAGATGAATTCTCTGTTAATCTGCGCCATGATTCACCCGGAATTCTTTCTATGGCAAATTCCGGACCTAACACAAATCAAAGTCAATTTTTTATAACGACTGTTGCAACTCCTTGGTTAGATGCAAGACATTCTATTTTTGGCAAAGTTATCAAAGGGATGGATGTTGTTTATGCAATAAGTGAAGTCGAAACAAATCCGATGGATAAGCCTCTTCAAGATGTAGTAATGAAAAATGTTATCGTAGAGAAACGTTCTAAATAAAATGAAGCAGAATGAATTTTTTACATCACGCTGGGGGCTAATATTATCTACACTTGGTATTGCAGTTGGCACCGGTAATATTTGGCGTTTCTCAAGAGTTGTAGCCCAAAATGGTGGAGGATCATTTTTAATTCCCTGGGTGATTTTTTTATTAATCTGGTCTGTACCTCTTATAATTGCTGAATTCGCTATAGGAAAATCTACACGCCTTGCACCTATTGGCGCTATAGCAAAAACAGCCGGTAGTAAATTTGGCTGGATGGGTGCTTTTATAACTTTTGTATCTACAGCTATAATGTTTTATTATTCTGTTGTAACCGGCTGGTGTATTAGATATTTATTTTCTGCTGTCTCGGGAGATTTGTTCGATATAACAAATCATGTAAACTATTGGAATGATTTTTCCTCGGGTAGCTTGCCTATTGTATTTCATTTAGTTGCAATGTCTTTTTGTGCTTTTGTGGTCTATAGAGGCATTGTCAACGGTGTCGAAAAAATAAACCGAATTTTTGTCTCCTCACTTTTGATTATCCTGGTTGTTCTATTACTTAGAGCAGTCACTTTACCGAATGCGTCTGAAGGATTAAAATATTTTTTTACACCTGATTGGAATTATTTATTAGAGTATAAAGTTTGGTTGAATGCGTTAACACAAAACGCATGGGATACCGGTGCCGGGTGGGGATTGATCTTGACGTATGCAATCTACATGAAAAAAAAGGAAGATATTTCTTTGAATGCTGCTTTAATCGGTTTTGGTAATAATTCAATTTCACTTCTTGCCGGTATGATGATTTTCTCGACAGTATTTGCGTTAGGTGGTACAAATGCTATGAATCAAATATCGCAATCAGGTCCGGCTAATACCGGGATAACATTTATTTATCTTCCATTGTTATTTTCTAAAATGTCCGGCTCGGTTATCATTAATACGATTTTTGCCTCACTATTTTTTATAGCGCTTTCATTTGCTGCAATTACTTCATTAATATCGATGATCGAATTGGCAACAAGAACTCTTATTGATTTTGGGATCGTGAGGAGAAAAGCAATTATTATTATTAGTGTCTCTGGCTTCCTTCTCGGACTGCCATCGGCAATTGATATCAATTTCCTGATTAATCAAGACTGGGTATGGGGAGTCGGATTGATTCTAAGCGGGTTTTTTATTGCATTTTCAGTTACAAAGTACGGAGTTGATAAATTCCGAAATGAGATTATCAATGGATTGGGCAGTGATATTAAAATTGGTAAATGGTATAATTATGTAATTCAGTTTCTTGTGCCATTACAAGCGGTTGCATTATTGTTATGGTGGCTTGTTTCTTCAACAACATGGGATCAGGAATGGTGGAACCCATTACATGCAGAAAATTTAGGAACATGCATCGTACAGTGGTTTGTAATTTTATCTACATTTATTTTGAGTAATAAATTTTTAGTTAAATATACATTTAAGAATATTATATGAAGATAGAAACAATTTTAACTGCCGTTTTAGTTATTGGCATTGTTTGGGGAGGAGTTACATTTTTCTTAAGCCATGCAATTAAACACGAACGAACTAAAATTGACAAAGATTAAGAAATGGCAAAGTTAAAGTTACCGTCATATAAAGATTTGCAAAAGTATCTTAGCAAGGATAAGTTACTCCCGGTCTATTTTTTTTGTGGTGATGATGATTACGGAATTAGTCAGGCAGTTGATCAAGTTATTAAAATTGCTGAGCCATTAATTCAGTCTGATTTTGATAAAGAAATATTCAGCCTGGAAAAAGGTCAAAATTTATCGCAATTACTTGATGCTGCATTAGCGTTTCCATTCGGAGGCGGTAAGAAAATAATTGTTATAAAGAACTTTGAAAAACTTAACGATAAGAAAGAATTTACAAGTTACATCACTAGTCCACCAGATTTTACGGTACTTATCATCACTAATTCAGGAAAGGTTTCGGATGCATCACGGGAACCTTTTGCATCACTCCTAAAGAAAAATTTCTTATTTGAATTTAACAGTGAAAGAGGTGATGATTTAGTTGATTGGCTGATACATCAGACAAAGAAAATGGGAGCTAATTTTTCTGATGACGGTGCCCGTTTACTGATTGAAATTGTTGGCGAAGATAAAAATCTACTTGAGATGCAGATAAACAAATTCATAGATTTTAATTTAGATAAGAAGAATATTACCGACGAAGATATTAGAAAAATTGCATCCCCGACAAAAAACTATTCTATATTTGATTTACAAGATGCCATTGGTATTGGCAATAAGACTAAAGCTTTGGAAATTGCCTACAATCTTTTGGATGGGGGTATGGATATTGTTGCCATTATTAATATGATTGCAAAATTTATTATTACAGCAGCACAAATTATGGAGTTAATAAAATTAAATACTAACGACAATGAAGCGGCTAAGAAGATAAATGTAAGCTGGTATTACTATATTAATTGTAAAAAAGCCAAATTCTTGATGTCGGATGAAAGGTTGCTTGATTCATCCCGTGCATTGATGAATGCAGACGTTTCGGTGAAAACTACAAGTATGGATCCTAAAACTGTATTAACAATTCTTATTTCGGAAATGATACATAATTGATTCACTTAAACTTATTAATCCTTGCAAAAAAAATGATTTATGGGTAAAATTAACCCCGAAAATTTGAAACAATCTTATTATTGGACGAGTATAATTGGCTCAAGATAAAATATTGGTAGAACTGACAGACGAAGAACTTATTAAGGTCTTTCAACAAACAAATGATTTAGCGCCTTATGAAATATTGGTAAAGCGTTATAAGGACCCACTAATGAATTTTGTTTACAGATTTGTTGGCGATCGTGATGCGTGTACAGATATTGTCCAGGATACGATGATCAAATTCTACCTTAACAAGGACTCTTATCGTGAATTTGCAAAGTTCTCTACTTGGATATACACAATTGCCGGTAACCTTGCCAAGAATGAACTGAAGAGAAGACGCCGGAGAAATATTTTTTCGCTCGATAATAGCGACGATGAAAGAACACCACAAATTGAAGATAAATCTTTTGTTGCGCCTGATCGAGCAACTGACAGTGAAATTAAAAATGAGATGATCCAGAGAGCACTGTTAAAAGTTAAACCCGTTTACCGGGAAGTTGTAATATTAAGAGATGTTCAGGAGTTCTCCTACGAGGAGATAGCAGAAATTACACGTCTTTCAATAGGAACAGTTAAATCAAGAATTAATCGCGGTAGAAATCAATTACAAAAATTATTGAAAAACATTTATAGAGAGTAAGCCTATGGAGATAAAAGATTACAATGATAAAATGGAATTTTCAGAATTAAAAAATGATTTAAAAAATCTTCCTAAAATTGGTACTCCAGACAATTTTGAATATAATCTATATACTAAAATTCAGAATAAGTCCTTTGCTAATCTCTCTGTGCAAAGAGAAAAATTCAACTTGGTTAAATTTTTCGCTCCATCAGCAATTGTGGTTACCGCATTAATAGCTTTTTTTGTATTTCTGCCTAACTCTGATCAGCAATTGGATAATCCATTAATGTCTGAACCGCAAGAAATCACAAGCAATGGTCAGCAAGTTGTTGAAACAATACAAAATGGCAGCGCTCCTAATCAGGAAGTTTCCACAACGTCTAATCCCAATTCTGTTAATTTGCAGAGTCCAAATAAAGCGCCGGCAAGCCCGAACATAGTTGCAAAAAAAGAAAATAAATACCCGATTAACAGAAATCAGTCTGTTGCGGTTGATGAATTTATTTCAGGTGATAATAAGAATAGATCTGACATCCGCCAGGGTAATGTTGTTAATAGCGGTACCGGTAGGGATGAATTTGACGGGTTTTTTGTAAGAGAGCAGCCGGACCAAAAAACTCTTGAAAAGTACCGGGCAATGATCGATTCTGTTAAAAGAGCCCAGGCAAAACAAGATTCCTTGAAAAAAGCTAAAAAAACTAAATAGTTACAGCGACCCATATTTGGTTTTTTAGCCATGTATCGTTAAATTTACCACTCAAATTTTAACAAGGACGTAAAATAGATATGAAACCAGGTATTCATCCGGCTTACAAAAAATGTGAAGTTTCGTGTGTTTGTGGCAATACATTTATTACCAGATCGACAGTTAGCTCAATAAAATTGGAAATTTGCTCTGAATGTCATCCGTTTTTTACCGGGAAACAGAAGATTGTTGACTCAACTGGAAGAGTTGAGAGATTCAAGAAAAAATACGGAATTAAGCAAGCTTAATTTTTCTAAGTTTTGGTTTAGGGCTGTTGAAGTACAGCCCTTTTTATTTTTTAAATACCTACCGCTTTAAGATTATCCTTAACTGAATTTTATGGTAACTGAAGAGAACATCGAAAAACAAGCCATTAATCTTTATCAAGGTGTGAGAGGATTCGCTGTAAAAATCCTCAATCGGATTGATAGAACCGATGCTTATTTAGATAAACTGTTAGAAATTGAATTGAAAAATTCAAACCTATCCGGTCCCGATAAAGCTCTTCTCTTCGAGATTGTCCATGGTGTTATGCGTTGGATGGGAAGAATAGATTGGATACTAAACGGATTTTATAAAGGTCAATTCTCTAAAGTTGTACCCAACATTAAAAACGCTTTGCGAGTAGCGCTTTACCAAATTTTATTTCTTGATAAAATCCCAGACTATGCCGCTGTTAATGAAGCTGTAGAATTTGTAAAAAAACTACAAGGGCAGAAGTACGCTGATTTGGCAAATGCTGTACTAAGAAATATAATCCGAAGCAAAGATTCTATTCGTTACCCGGATCCGAATGAAGACGTGGTTGCATATTTAAGCGCGTATTATTCCCACCCTTCATGGATGGTAAAAAGATGGCTTAGTAGATATGGTAAGGAACAGACAGAAAAATTATTGTCATTTAATAATAATAAGCCTTCGCACACACTAAGGATCAACGGTTTGGTAACTAACAAAGATGAGTTTATCAAATTGCTTGATTCGGTAGAACTAAAATATTCTTTCAGTAAATATCTGCCAAACTTTATCCGATTGAACATTCTAACCAACATTACTGATTGGGAATATTTTAATAAAGGATACTTTTCTATTCAGGATGAAAGCACAGCGTTTCCGGTTCTTTTACTTGAAGCAGAACCTGGCATGAGGATATTAGATTTATGTGCGGCGCCGGGTGGTAAAACTGCATATATAGCTGAAATATTGCAGAATAGTGGTGAAATAATTGCAATTGACCGCTTTGAAAGCAGATTGAAAATTCTTCAGAGAAACTTAAGCCGTTTGAATATTTCTAGCGTTAAAACGATTGTAAAGGATGCATTGGAATATGAAGATGAACTAGGCTTCGATAGAATATTGGTTGACGCACCTTGTTCAGGGTTGGGCACACTAACAAAAAAACCTGATTTGAAATGGAAGAAAGACTTGGGGGATATTAGAAAAATTGTTAATATTCAGTATAATTTGATAAAAAAAGGTGCATCGTTGTTAAAGGTTGGTGGAAGCATGGTTTACAGTACGTGTACTATGGAACCGGAAGAAAACCAGGAAATGATTAAAAAGTTTTTAAGCGAATATCCAAATTTTGAACTTGTTAATGCATCAAATATTTTGAACAGCGAATTAGTCGATAATGATGGATTTGTTTGCACTTATCCCCACATTCACGGAATTGACGGATCATTTGCCGCAAAGCTGGTTAGGAAACATTAAAGACGAAAATAAATGGCAACAGAGTCCTTAAAAAAATTTGCTGAAGAATTAAGACTTTGCCGTGAAGAAAAAGGTATTACACTCCAGCAAATTGCTAACCGTACAAAAATTGACATCAAATACCTCCGCGCAATTGAAGAAGCCAACTTTGATGTTTTACCTGAACTTTACATTAGAGCGTTTATCAAAGAATATGCACAGTCACTTGACTGCGAGACATTTGATGTAATGAAGAAATTCGATCTTGCAAAAAAAGGTATAATTGAAACAGCAGCCGAGAAAGTTGATGCCGCAGATGCTTCGAAATCAAATTCAAACAGTGAGAAAGAATCTGCCTTGGCCGAACAAGAAAATGATATAACTAAAACCGAATCTGTAAAGCCGCAAAAGAAATTTATATTTAATAAAAATCTTATCTATGCAGCGAGTGGGGTAGTGATTG
Organism: Melioribacter roseus; assembly: GCA_020723165.1. Lineage (GTDB taxonomy): Bacteria > Bacteroidota > Ignavibacteria > Ignavibacteriales > Melioribacteraceae > DYJK01. The sequence goes on from DYJK01000031.1 coordinate 23,781, forward strand.
TAATATTGATATACTTCATTTTTATCAGCCCGGCAAAGTCGGATCAATCCTTACTGGTTGCAGAAGAACCACAATTAAATAATAATCCAAGGTACGAAATTGATTCGTCGGAAGTTCTTCAAGAATCAAATATCATGGCAGATGATAGCTTGGACCTTGAGCTAATTACTTCCGGCAGAGTGTGGTGTAAAATATGGAAAGACAATAAAGAGGTGTTTCAAAATTTTATTGAAGCAAACCAAACCAAGTCTTTCCGGGCATATAAAGAATTTCGCGTTGTTGTAGGTAATGCCGGTTTTATAAATTTTAAATTAGAAAACAAAAACTTGAATCTTGAACATAAGCCCGGAGAAATTAGAAATTATATTATTAATTCCGATACAGTCAAATCGTTTCTATTATCAGTCCCATCAAAGAATGAAAAAAGAACCCCGGCAAAGAATTGAGGAATTACGGAAACAGATTTCCGAGCATGACTATAGATATTACATTCTTGCTCAACCATCAATCAGCGATTATGAGTATGATCAATTATTCAACGAACTTGAACGGCTTGAAAAAGAAAGTCCACAATTAATTACAAACGACTCTCCTACGCAGCGCACCGGTTCCGATCTTGCAAACGAATTCAATACTATTGTACACAAAATTCCTATGCTCAGTTTATCGAATACATACAGCGAGGAAGAACTGTTTGATTTTGATCGGCGTGTTCGCGAGATGCTTCCAAATACAGAAAAAGTTGATTACGTATGTGAACTTAAAATTGACGGTGTATCTGTAAGTCTAAATTATTCTAACGGAATTCTGAATTACGCCGCTACACGGGGTGATGGCACCACCGGTGAAGAAGTTACCAATAATGTTAAAACAATCAAGTCGGTACCATTAAAGGTTAGGGCGAACAGTTCGAAAAAGAACAGCATATTAAATCTTGAAGTACGTGGAGAAATTTACATGGAGACCGAAGCATTCAATAAAATGAATGCTGAACGCGAGCTGGAAGGTGAAAAGACATTTGCCAATCCAAGAAATTCTACAGCCGGCACAATTAAACTTCTTGATTCTAAGATCGTTGCCAAAAGACCTCTCCAGATTTTCACATATTATTTGTTCTCGGAAACAAAAGAATTATCACTTCACATTGAAAACTTGAAATTACTAAGTGAGCTTGGATTCAGGGTAAATCCGAACTATAAATTGTGTCATAATATCGAAGAAGTATTGGATTTTTGTAATTACTGGGAAGAAAAACGAGATACTCTGCCTTATGAAATTGACGGTGTTGTAATCAAAGTCAATTCATTGAAGCAGCAGAAAATTTTAGGGAATATTGCCAAATCACCTCGATGGGCAGTTGCATTCAAATTTAAAGCTAAGCAAGCGGTAACTAAATTAAACAAAATTACCTGGCAAGTTGGTAGAACCGGGGCTTTAACGCCGGTTGCAGAACTTGAGTCAGTCTTCTTAGCCGGTTCTACAATCAGCAGAGCAACTTTACACAACATCGATGAGATAAAAAGGAAAGATATTCGCGAAGGCGATACTGTAATTATTGAAAAAGGCGGTGATGTAATTCCCAAGGTTGTTTCTGTTGATATAAACAAAAGGGATAGAAAATCAGAACCGACCGGGATACCGCAAAAATGCCCGGTATGCGGATCAAAATTATTCCAGCCCGAAGAGGAAGTAGCAATCTACTGTGAAAATAATTTCTGCCCGGCGCAAGTAAAAGGAAGAATTTCACATTTTGCCTCGAGAGGCGCTATGGATATTGAAGGGCTTGGAGATGCTCTTATCAATCTTTTTGTCGAAATGAAATTGATTAAAGATTACTCTGATATTTATACATTAAAAAATAAAAGAGATGAATTAATTAATATCGAACGGCTTGGGGAAAAAAGTGTGGATAACCTACTTAATTCTATAGAGAGAAGTAAAGCCAGACCTTTCGACCGGGTACTGTTTGCTTTAGGAATAAGATTTGTTGGTGCCGGTGCAGCTAAAAAAATTGCTGATCATTTTCTTAGCATAGATTCTCTCGTTAACGCTTCACAACAAGGTATCGAAGAAATCCATGAAATTGGCCCAAGTATTAGCCAGAGTATAAAAAGATTTTTTGCAGAGGATAATAATAGAAGGTTGTTGGATCGTTTAAAGCGAGCCGGACTTCAATTTCAGTTTGAAAGGAAGCAGAAAGATTCAAATAAACTTGAAGGACTCAGTTTCGTGTTAACCGGGACGTTGTCTACTATGTCCAGGGAAGAAGCCAAGGAAAAAATTATTGCCAACGGTGGAACAGTGGTCTCATCGGTAAGCAAGAATACAAACTTTATATTAGCCGGTGAAAGTGCCGGTTCTAAACTTGATAAAGCAGTTAAACTCGGTATCAAAATAATTACCGAGGATCAATTTTATAAAATGATTTGAGCGATGTTCGAAAACGTTAAAAAGAAAATTGGGCGTTATTTACTGAACAAGAAATATTGTAAAACCGATCAATTGGTTATTAACTATAATAATACCCTCGTAAAATCATCTGATATTTTTGTGATCATGCCGAGAGATGATCAGGACTTTTACCACTCGCTCGATCTAATTAAGTATTTGTTAAACCAGGGAAAACGTATTACACTATTTCTACCTGAATTCAAATACAGTCTAATACCGGAAAAAGATAAATATAAATTTGTGTCATATCATCCACAGCAGACTACAAGATTTTTTCTGCCGGATAAAACTCTAGAATCGCTGCTTAAAATAAAAGAATTTGATATAGTTATTGATTTGAACCGCAATGAAGATCTCTTTTACAGTGCCGCTGCTAATATTGTAAAGTCAAAAGTACGTATTGGATTTTCAAGACAATTCTCGGAAAGTTATTATAATCTTCAGTATATGGATAAGAATAATCAATTGGATACTATTTATAATGGATTTTTGGGCTTTTTAAAGATGTTTTAAATTTATCTTTTTGAATAATTAAATGAATTTGTAGATTAGAGATGTAAATAATCAAATATGGCGTATTCAGATGAGTGAAAACATTAATTATGAATTAAAAAAGACGAAGGACATAGCAATTTTCAAGCTAAACGAAAAGCGTTTTGATGCTTCAATTGCGGGTTTTGTCAAAGGTGAATTCACAATTCTGCTTCATACTGAAGATGTAAAGAAATTAATTATTGACCTTTCCGAAGTTGAATATTGCGATAGTTCAGGCTTAAGTGCCATTCTGCTCGCTTTTAGAATACTGCAAACTAATGAAGGGCTGATCAGGTTAGCTTCACCTACTAAAAATGTCAAAACATTAATTGAAATATCTCAATTAGATAGAGTCTTAACCGTTTGTAATACCGTTAACGAAGCGATTAAAGATCTGGAAGAAATAAAATAGCAATCTTCAACAATTTACGAATCAATTTGACATACCGGGTATCCATTTCGAAAATTGAAACATCATCTTTTTTTCTACTTATATATATTAAATAATAAATTAACCTTTTCGGAAAAATGCTTAGTAAAGAATCATTAAAAAAAATTCAACTGGTAGTCTGCGATTTAGACGGGACACTTCTGAACAACAGCAATCAACTCGACGAGCTGACTATCCAACTTGTTAAAGAATTGAAAAAAGCCGGGGTATTATTTTCTATTGCTACCGGCAGACTGCATAACGCAGTATTAAGTTATGCTAAACTGCTCGATATTAAAATTCCAATTATAACAATGGACGGAACCTTTATAAAAGAGACCGAAGACAATGATATTATTTATAAATCGTTTGTCCCGGTCAGGTATGTTAAACGGGCACTGAAATTTGCTGATCGTTATTATCTTAAAGTTGCTTTATGTCAGGATTCAGCCATCTACTTTACCGAAGATAATTCTGTAATTCAAACGTTATTAGAAAAGAATGATGCAATTTTTAGGCAAGTTGATTCTTATGACAGTCATTTGGAAAATACACTCGAAATTCTTTTAACGGGCGATCAAAGTGCCAATATTAAAACTGTCGCTAACAAAATGGCGTTCCCGTATACGTTCGGAATCCAATCAAACTATTATAAGTCTCAATCACATGGCGGAGTTTATTATATTGAGATTAGAAAAATTGGTGCTAGTAAAGGTGAGGGGCTTTTAAATCTTTGTAAGTACCTCAAAATTGATATTGAAAACACTGCCGTAGTTGGCGATTGGTATAACGATAAAAGTCTATTTGATACCGATGCTGTTAAAATTGCTGTTGCTAATGCTGTACCTGAACTTAAAAAGACAGCCGATTTTATTACCAAGAAGAGTAACGATGAAAACGGCATAGTCGAATTTTTAGAGATGTTGCTAAAAGCTAAACAATAACAAACATTTGTTTTGGATGGACCCACAATTAAAAATAAAATTGAAAGAGAGCAAAAGAATAAAAATTCTTATTGTACTCGTCACTATTATTCTAATTGTTATGATGTTCCCGAAAGGCGAATCAATAGAATCCGAAGTTACCATCGGTTCTGTGTGGATTAAAGATGATCTTATTGCCTCAACTACTTTCGAGATCCTAAAAAATAAAGAGCAATTTGAAAAAGAAAAACTGCAAGCTTCTTCAAAAATCTTCCCGATATTTTTGCGTGATAATAGCATTACAGCAATTACAATCGATTCTATTAAAAGGGATAATAAAAATTTAATCAATATAATTGCCCGGACTAACAGCAGTAACATTGAATTACAAAACAAATTGTTCCTCAGCGATCAATCTTTTACAACCTTCTACAGATTAAGGTATCTCCCTAATTCTTTCCGCGAGTTAAAAACTAATACATTATTTGGAATATTAAATCACGCTGTTGAGTTGCTGAACCGGATATATCAAAGAGGTCTCCTGAATGTTACGTATAATGAAATAAATCGTGATAGTGTTTCAGTCCGTGATGGAAAGTTTGAAAGAATTTTTCCAAAAGAATTGTACTTCGATAGATATTCCGTTAATAAATTCTTAGACGAATATATCGAAAATAACATAGGCAAAAACAGCGAGGTGATAGAAGCTTTTTCAGAGTATCTATTGTACCATCTCAAACCTAATTTAATTTACAGTTTTGAACTCACGAGTATTGCAATAGCTGACGCTAAAGATAAAGTACCTAGAAACGTCGGCATTGTTAATGAAAATGAAAGAATAGTTGCAAAACACGATAGGATTACACCGGATGTAAAATTAAAAATTGATTCGTACCGTGTTGCAAAGGGAGAAGAAACTGGTTTCTGGGGGAGGTTCAGCCAAAACTTAGGTAAGTCTATACATGTTTCGATAATAATTTTGTTGCTGATTATTTATATCTATTTATTCCGTAAGAGAATCTATAATGATAATATTAAAATTTTACTGATCTCAATTATCATTCTGTTTATTAGCTTTTTGACGTTTCTGATTTATAGTCTTAATGTTTCGTCACCGGTTGAGTTTTTAGTTGTTGTCCCGGTCGCTTCGATGCTGCTTACTATAATATTTGATTCGCGCATAGGGTTTTACGGTACTGTTGTGGTTTCATTAATAGTGGGCGGATTGAGGGGCAACGATTATGTATTCACTATTATGAATATTGTTGCCGGGGGTTTATCGGCATATACAGTGCGTGATATAAAAAATCGTACTCAGATATTTCGTTCATTCTTTTTCATTCTTGTTGGATACGTAATTAGTATTATCGCTTTTGGATTAGAAAGATTCGCTTCATTTGATCAAATGACTGTTAGTTTTGCATTCGCAGCATCCAATGCACTAATAAGTCCGGTTTTTACATACGGCCTGATAATTTTTATCGAAAGAATTTTTAAGATTACTACAGAATTAACATTACTTGAACTGACCGATTTCAATCATCCGCTATTAAAAGAACTTGCAAGGAATGCAACCGGAACATTTAACCATTCAATGATTATGGGGACACTTGCCGAGACAGCGTCAGAGGCAATTGGTGCAAATTCTATATTATGCCGCGTTGGTGCTTATTATCATGATATCGGTAAATCACTTGACCCGGCAAGCTTTGTTGAAAATCAAATTGCTTCCGAAAATATTCATGAAAGATTAAAGCCTGAAAAGAGTTTAGAACTGATTCTCAATCATGTTAAAAAAGGAATTGAAATTGCTGAGCAATATAATATTCCGAAAGAAGTAGTAAATTTTATCCCGATGCACCATGGTACGATGGTAGTAACTTACTTTTATGAAAAAGCCAAGAATTTATATGGTGAGAATAATGTTAATATTGATGATTACCGTTACCCGGGACCAAAACCTGACTCGAAAGAAACTGCTATAGTTATGCTTGCCGATGCATGCGAATCAACGATTCGTTCGCTTACCAATGCCGATCCGGAGAAAATTGAAAATGTAATTAATAATCTTATCTCCGCAAGGATTGATGACGGTCAGCTGGATAATGCACCACTTACATTTAAGGATATAAAAAAGATCAAGGAATCATTCTTTAATATTCTTGTAGGACAACATCATAAAAGAATAAAATACCCCAAACAAGAAGAGCTGGAATCACTTAAAGATGAGAAGCTTTAAAAAATGGAGACGTTTGTTAAAGAATATCTAACTATTCTCCGTTTCGAAAAAAATCTTTCCGATAATACCATTCAGTCATATCAAAATGATATAAACAATTTTATCAATTTCATCCTGGATAATAATATTAAGGACTTGAATGAAGTAGGTCCCAAGATAATCTCAGATTTTTTTGATAAACAAAGAAAAGTGGGGAGGGATAGTTCTACAACTGCTCGTTATATGTCTTCAATTAAAGGATTCTTTAATTACTTAGAAGATTCGGGTTATGTAGAAAAGAATCCGACTGAAAAGTTAGTGCATGTTAAACAGTCTAGGAAATTACCGCCCGTACTTTCTTTTGTTGATATTGAAAAAATACTAAACACACCTAAAACTGATAATACTATTGGTCTCAGGGATAAGGCAATTCTGGAATTATTTTATTCATCGGGTCTCCGTGTTTCGGAGTTGATCAATCTAAAGATTAGCGATCTGTTCTTGAACGATGAATTTATTAGGGTACTTGGAAAGGGCTCGAAAGAAAGGATAGTTCCGATAGGAAGCAGCGCAATTAAATGGGTGCAAGAATATTTAATAAAGGCGCGCCCATCGCTTGAGAAAAAGAATAAAAGTATGAATTACATTTTTCTTAACAAGCGCGGCACTAAACTTTCAAGGATGTGGATATGGAAAATATTTAATTTTTATTCTAAAGAAGCTGGGATTAATATCGAGATTCATCCGCACACTTTCAGGCACTCATTTGCAACTCACTTATTAGAGGGAGGCGCCGATCTCCGTGCTGTTCAAGAAATGCTTGGACATGCCGATATTTCTACTACCCAGATATATACTCATATTGATAGAGAATATATTAAACAAGTTCACCGCGATCATCATCCAAGAGGCTAATTACCGGTGTTATGAAAAATCATTCTGTAAAAATATCACTTATATATGCGCTCGGTTTTTGTGCGGCTCTACTATCTGGCTGCAAACCTATCGATACCGAAGTTGACGATAGTCAAAAATATTTTATTAATCTCGGGGAGTTTACAACTTACGATGAAGCGGATGCTTTCAAATCTAAAATTGATTTTGAATTATGGCGTGAATTAAAAATTAAACAGATTGAAGAAAAAAGATTTATGATGCTCTATGGTTCATTTAATTCTTCTTTTGATGCCGGTGAAAAAGGATTTGAACTTTATTCAAACTCATTGATCTCGAATTACAAGATCTTAAAAGAAAATAATTATGTTCACGATGATTTTTCAAATTTCATGTTTATTGGAAAATACCAGGGACGGCAATCAATTTTTAGTTATAACTTAACATCTCAAAAGACAAAGCAAGTTTGGAGCCGCTGGGGTAGGAAAGTTGTAACATTAAATCATTCATTCGATAAAGGTGGAATCTTTTTTACAACCGCACTCGGATTTGGAAAGCAAGGATCATTCCCCTATATAAGAGATGCAAGACTCTACATATATAGAAATGCTAACGATGTTTTCGAAGAGATTGAAGAATTCGGGACGGGTTTGCAGATTTATACTTTTTGGGAAAATGCAGATACATTCAAAGTAAATCTAACAAAACCGGATTCCATTGATTCGAATATTCTTATCCAGGAAATATCTTCTTATGATTTATCAGGTAACAAGGGAACGAAATCTGCCAGGAGATTTAGTTTGACCAAAGACGGCTTTCCAAAGCCTCCCCGGATTAAGCCGGAATATTTTTCTCCTTCTGCTAAAAGACAGATTAGAGAAGTAACCCAGGATGGTAAGTCGTATCTTTATCTAAGGGATATAGACAAAAATTCTGAATTGTTGATTTATCAATCGAATGGGAAATTAGACGATATACGCTGGACTAATAATAGCAATTTTGCAATGTGTAATATGATTAGTCCTAAATCTCCTAAAGGTTTTGAACTTATAGTTATAGATTGTCCAAATAATAAAAGTGAAAGGACATTTTATTCTTCAGATTATATCAATTCATTAGTTCACGGAAACTTATTATTTTTTGAAGAGAAATCTGGTTATGGTTCAGCTATATCTATCTATAATTTTGAAAAGGATTCAGTTCTAAATAAAATATCGATGCCGGGCGGCTGCGCTATTTTTAATTTGAAATAACATTATGAAAACTTATCTGAGAATATTAAAATATATTAAACGGTATTGGTCGCATCTTTCCGCTTCAATATTTTTTACAATTCTTTCCGCACTGCTCGATGGCGCCTCGATCTATCTATCTATACCTCTGCTCGATGCATTATTTCAACAAAAAGGCGTAAGCACAGCAGCAAATAACACTCTGCAAAACGAGGTGCAGAATAAAACCGGTGTGGAAGTAACCAATTTTCTAAATGAAATAACCAAATCACTGCAACAATTTATTTTTACCGGCGACACAACGGAAATTCTACTCAAAATATGTTTACTCATTTTACTTGCTTTCCTTGGTAAAAATCTTTTCCATTACCTCCAGGCATATTCCCTTGCTTATGTAGAACAAGGAATCATACACGATTTACGTAACGAAGCATATCTTCATCTGCACAAGCTGCCTATGAGTTTCTTCAAAAATGAGAGGACCGGAAATTTAATATCCAAGCTTACAAATGATGTTAATATGGTTCAATCAAGTGTTTCGGCAGTATTTTTGAATTTAATTAGAGAACCCTTAAAAATAATTGTGTTTCTCGGAATTGCCATATCAATTAGTTTGAAGCTTACACTGTTTTCCCTGGCTGTATTACCTTTCTCTTTAATTATTATTGGTTACATCGGGTTGATTCTTCGAAAACAAAGTGCTCTTCTTCAAGAAAAAATGGCGGATATTACAAATAATCTGCACGAGACAATTACGGGTGTTAAGATAGTTAAAGCTTTTGGGATGGAAGATTATGAGAATAAGAAATTTTTCAAGGAGACAAAAAGTTTTTTCAAATTAGTTTTAAAGATTACCCGTATTCGAAATATTTCTAGTCCGGCTACTGAATTTTTAAGTGTCATTGTCGGCGTAGTTATAATTTATTACGGCGCCCAGCTTGTTCTTGTCGATCAAGCTATTACAGCAAGCCAGTTTCTTGGATTTCTTTTTGCGATATTTCAATTGATGCCGCCGGTTAAAGAACTGAGTACTGTAAACAACCGGATACAAGAAGCAAGCGCCGCTGCTGATAGAATTTTTGAAATTTTAGATACAGAACCGGAAATTAAGAATG
>DYJK01000032.1 GCA_020723165.1 Melioribacter roseus
TCACTGACATTTCTATGGAGTTTTAATTACTGACATTTTTAAAGAGTTACTACACTATGGAAATTGCTGGACTCTAGACGCGATATGTTAAACAATTCGTACTTTGTTTTTAGTCCTTAAATTTGTCCCCCGTAAATCGTAATTTTGTTACATTTCGCATTTCACATCACGTAGTAAGCTCGCTCTATTTCGTTGGCTCTTCACTTTGATTCCAGTACTTATTCTTTGTTGGGTAATTAACAAGTTTATCGCCGTCCCAGTAGAGAATGGAATCTTTTATTGCCTTCCAATACAATGAATCTAAAGGCTGCTTAAATAAACCTTTTTTATATAAATCATCATATTGTTTCTGATATGGATTAGTAGGTATAAGATTAATCACATTCATATCTTTATCTAAACTAAAGACTAGGCCTAATTGTCCATTTGTATACGCTTCTTCTGATTCCAAAGAAATACCTTTATCGGTTTTGTGAATCCTATAAATATTATAACTATTTGATTTCGAAAGATATTTACCAAAATCCGAAACCGGAAAAAGTATATAATACAGCGGATTACCTTTTGTAATTTTTCCTTGATTAAAAAACTCAGTTTTATCAAGAGCACCTTTTAGTTCACTGGGTTTTAGAACAATTAAAACCGGTTTTTGGTAATCATTGCTGGTTGCACCAATAAAAATTTCTTCACTGCCGTCTTTATTAATGTCAAAAGGCAAATCCGTCATGAACCAACCCGAATGATACAAGGATGCTAAAACTTTTCCGTTGTTAGGGTCAATTTCAGATATTATTGTCATAGCATATACTACATCGTTCGCAATTACAAAAAGTCTATTTTGTTTGTTTGTTTTTATTGTAAAAAAATCCCTTATCTGCCACGTTGTTCGTTTCCATTTTGGAACAAAGGCGAAAGAAATATCTTCAGGGTACGAAACCCACTTTCGGCTTCCGTCACTTTCATAACAATACAATGAATCAGGTTTAAAAACTCCTTTATTATATAGTTCACCAGAGATTAACACTTCATTTTTTCCATCAGAATCAAGATCGAATATATTGACATATCTTTTCTGGGAAGCCCAGTTCAACAAAACATCACTTTTAACTTCCGGGATGCCATCAGAAGTTTTTTTCCATAAAATATCTCCGCTGCTATTGTAAATGTTAAGTGCACTGTTCCTAACATCTGCAAAAACCGGGTTATCATCTACAGATTTTTTTTGTACTATGTTTACAAGAAAAGCTAGTGCAAGAGCAGTAACAATAACCATACTACCAAACTGCACCGGATAATTTTTAGCAAGGTAATAAATGTTTTGCAACGAAAAGAATTTCGGTTTAGTTACAATTTCTACTTTGCCGTCAAAAATTCTTACGGAAGTTTTTTCGTCCGTAAGCAATTTTAAGTTTTGTTTCCCTTCAAATTTATTTACAATTTTTTCTGCAAGTTCTTTGTCGTTTTCATCGGGCTGCCCGCCAATTGCAGAATCAATCCCGGTGTAAATATTCTGGTAAGTATTGTAGATATCTCTGCACAAACTGCATTTATCCAAATGAGAAAGAATCTCCTCCTTTTCGGTTACGCTAAAACTTTCTGGCTTGTAAGCGAACAATTCAAGATTTGTTTCTTCTATGTGCAACGATTTCTCCCTTTATTTACCAAGTTAACTTGTTACCTAAACATGCTGCATATAAGTTATTTCCCTTGCGAGCTTTGCACAATATACTTGCGTTTCCCATAAAAAACACGGGACAGGTTTGCGTGGAAGAAAAAAGATATTTCACGCAGAGACCGCAAAGAAAAACGCCAAGTTCGCAAAGATTACTAATTAATAATTGCTCCGAATTTATGTTTTTGAATAATTATTCTCTTGTGTATAAATAATTCCTAAAACTTTCACGTGCTTGTTTTATTAAATATTCCAGCTTCGATTTGAATTTCAGCTCATAATCTTCACGCTCAATCATAATGTATTTTGTTAGGTATTCATAAAATGAAATATGATTCCTACCAAGATTTACAAGATCGAAAACAATATCTTTCACAGCATTATCGAGAGCTTTCGTCTGTTCTAAAGTCAATTTTCCTTTCGAAAAATAATCAATAAAAATTTTACCGCGCATTGTATCAAGTACTTTACCGCAGATTTGGTCTATCTCATATTTATCAACAAAAGAATCGTTAAAGAGCTGTTCGAAAGGTTCTTCCTCATGATCTAAAAGCTGATCAACCTTAAAATGCTTTTTGAAAAGTCTAACAGCATCCGATAAACTTATTTCCTTTCTTGCATTATAATCACAAACAAGAAGTATTTGAATAACATCCAAAATTTCTCTTGTGGTAATTTTGCCAGAAGCTTGGACCAAAAAATCTTTTTCAAATTCTTCATAGCAGAGATATGGAAGGGAATCATATTCTTCGCTTCCTTTAACAAAAATCATAATGCCAAGAATATTTTTTCTTAACTCGAGAGTATCGGTAGGTAAAGTTTCTTTTATGTTACGCTGGATTTTAAATCCATTAGGATCAAGTTCGGCATAAGAACGGGCAATATGAACATCGGCAATAGTCCTTAAATAACTTTGATAAGCTCTGAAAAAATTCTCATCAGTTATTGTGCTAATATCCGTCCAGAGCTTAGAAGCAAAATTTACAAGGTTCAGCATATTACCCTCTGCATCTTGACGGAAGACTTCAGCAATAACATCGATTGCAAGATCGTTAATATCAAGCCCGTGAATTCTGGAAAGTTTTAGAAATGATGATTTTGTAGTTGTTAAATATGGAATAACTACTTTTTTGGAAATATTGATTAACTCCGCACATTCGGTCATGGGAAGCTTTTTATTAAGCGCACTGCTTACATGCTTTTTTAGTATGTATAGTTTTTCAGGGGAAATCACAATAGAAGCGGCTGTTTTGAAAGGAATTTAAGAGATTAAATTTAAAGTGGCAATCACTTTTTTTCTGGATACTTGCTGCGATTCTTGACTCGCCTCGCTTCCCCGTCTCTCCTTCGGCTTGCCGAAGTGGACGCGAGTCGGAGCGGGTACTTGGTGCTGGTTCGTATAACTCCTTCAGCGAAATCAGAAGTCGGGAGTCAGAATTTATACTAAGGCATCATTAGTAGATATCTGTTTTAAAATTCGTAAATCGTAACTCGTACTTGCTTTTTCGTGCTTGGTATTTCCAAACTTCATTCATCTTGCATCTAGCATTAAGCTCGTCCTCAACTTCCCAATATCCCAGTATGATATAATTTTAATACACTTCATCATGGGTACCTATATCAACCAAAAGAATTTCTGTTGATTTGGTTATTGGATTCTCAACAAGATTAAAAACTATCCGTAAATTATATTCAACTGAACAAGCATAAGATCCTTCTAATTCACCTTTCAGTTTGTGGGTTTTAAGATGTGTTAAGAATGGATTTTCTTTTAGCTCTCTAAGTGTCTTTAAAATATCTTCCTTAAACTCCGGATGTTTGTTAACAGCTTTTTGGTAACCTCTTTTAAAAGAGGAAGTCCAATAAATATTCATCAATCGTCTTCAAGTTCTTTTATAAGATCATCAATTGAACCGGTTTTTGCTTTGCCGCTTTTATATTCTTCCAGACTTTCTCTCACATTGTATGCTATTTCTTTTCTCCGCTGTTCAACAATTCGCTTCTTGATAATTTCGGCAAGCATTAACTGCTCATCTACCGGTAATCGAGAAATATTATCCAGCATTTGATCTAGTGATATTATTTGTTCCATCACCACACCTATTTTGTACTTGTTCCAACTTATTCATTAGCCGTATAAAATTCAACTAAATCATTCTTTCTTGCAATCAATTGTTTCGTCCTTCGTAACTCGTACATGCTTTTTCGTCCTTCATACTTGGTGCTTCGTATTTCGTACTTACTTACACCAGTTCCGCATGTTTATCAGCATGATAAGAACTTCTTACCAAAGGCGAAGACTCAACCGCTTTCAATCCAGTACTTAATCCATACTCTTTATAAAATTTAAATTCGTCTAAGGTAACAAATCTATGAACCGGTAGATGGTTTTTGGTCGGTTGGAGATACTGCCCGATAGTCATTATATCACAACCGGCATTAAATAGATCGTCAATTAATTCAACAACTTCATTTTTTTCTTCACCAATACCAACCATAATTCCGCTTTTAGTTCTTAATCCTCTTTGTTTGAACCAGGTAATTAATTCCAAGCTTCGTTCATATTTTGCTTGTGGACGAACAGCGTGATACAATCTTTTAACCGTCTCAAGATTATGATTAAGAATATCAGGCGGATTTTGCATTATGATTTCAAATGAAGCTTCTTCCCCTTTAAAGTCAGGTATTAAAATTTCTATTGTTGTCCCAGGCATCTTTTCACGGATTAATCTTACTGTTTCAGAAAATATTGATGCACCGCCGTCTTTTAGTTCATCGCGGTCAACAGAAGTGATAACAACGTGTTTAAGATTTAATGTTTCAACAGATTCAGCTACTCTACGCGGTTCATCAAGATCAAGTTCGTTTGGTATTCCAACTTTAACATTACAGAAGCCGCAAGAACGTGTGCATGTATCGCCGAGTATCATAAATGTGGCGGTTCTTCTATTCCAGCATTCGGCAATGTTCGGGCATTTAGCTTCTTCGCAAACTGTATTAAGCTTGCTCTTACGCATCAATTCAAAAACTTGTTTATAATTCTGTCCACTAGGTAAACGAACTTTCAACCACTCCGGTCTTTTGCCTAATTCAGTTCTCTCTTTTTCTATTGTTTCTTTAAAAGCTAATTGATGTTGATTGATTTTCATTTTTTCTCCAGACCTCACACTTCGTCCAATGTTGTCAGGTTAACAAAATTTCCGACCTTAACAGTATTTAATGTGGCTAAAGCCAACGTGTAATTTCCATTAGTTCACCGACCTAAAGGTCGGTGCTATTTTCAAAAACCACTGCTAACTGATCCAGCCCATATCCCCTCTGTCACTCTGAGCTACTCGACTGAGTTAGTCGAAGAGAAGGAGGGGGAATTAAAGGGGGTGGTTACACTAAACTCGTATCAAAATTTTCTAAAGTATCTTTTATTGATTTCAAAAATTTTCCGCCGAGCATTCCATCAATCAATCGATGATCATGACTAAGCGATAAATACATCATCGGTTTGATAGCAATACTTTCTATCCCCTCGTTTTCGATTACTACCGGTTTCTTAGTTACAGCGCCTACACCAAGTATTCCTACTTCAGGTTGATTGATAATCGGTGTACCAAACAGCGAACCAAATACTCCATAATTAGTTATCGAAAATGTCCCATCCATAACATCATCGGGCACAAGTTTTTTTGTTCTCGATCGGCTGCCGAGATCGGCAATAGCTTTAGCTAAACCTCTAATATTTTTTTCGTCTGCATTTTTAATATTTGGCACTATTAAACCATTCGGTTCTATTGCAACGGCAATGCCAAGATTGATATACTTTTTAAGTACAATGTTATTGCCATCTATGGTTCCATTCATTAATGGAAATTCTTTCAATCCTTTTATTACGGCAAAAGAAATAAAAGGCATATAAGTAAGCTTGATCCCGTCCTTTTGCAAAAACGAATCGCGGTTAACCGTAATAAAATTGTGGATACGGCTCATATCAACTTCAATCATAGCCGTAACGTGAACAGATGTATCGCGGCTGTTGACCATATGGTACATTATCTTTTGGCGAATGTTATCCATCGGAATTACTTCTACACGGTTACCGGCACTGTATTTAGGTGCATCTTCTTTAGGTGTTCGAATTGAACCGGTTTGTGAATACTCTATAATTGGAGTCGGTTTACCCGAACGTTTGTTATGAATGTAATCTAAGAGATCGGATTTAGTAACTCTTCCGCCAATGCCCGTTCCTTCGACCAATTCCAGTTCACTTAATGAGATTCCTTCAGTCCGTGATATATTTAGAACAAGAGGTGAATAAAATTTATTTTCTGATCGCGCGCCGGACAGTTTTACTTTTTGTTTAACAGCGGGTATGGCAGTTTCAACTTCTGCTACTTTTTCTGTCCGCTCTTGAATAATTTCTTTTGGTCTAACAATACCGCCGCTCTTTGATATTCTCGCTACAGTTTTACCAACTTCAACGGTCGAGTTTTCCTCGAATAATATTTCAGTGATCGTTCCATCTTCGGGTGATGGAACTTCTGTATCAACTTTGTCAGTGCTTATTTCAAAAATTATTTCATCTTTTTTTACATGTTCTCCAACTTTCTTATGCCATTTGATAATGACACCTTCCATTATCGATTCACCCATCTTTGGCATAGTTACATCAACAATTTCACCTCCCACTTGTGCGGTGGAAGGAATTTCTTGAGATTCATTTTTCAATTCTTTATTCACACTAACTGATTCACCATTTGTTTCAATCACCGCAACAACAGTTCCAACTTTAACAGTTTCTTGTTCAAATACTTTGATATCAGCGAGTACACCGTTTTCCGGACTTGGAATTTCAGTATCAACTTTATCCGTGCTTATTTCATAGATGATTTCATCTTTCTTAACTTGTTCGCCTTTTTTCTTATGCCATTTTATGAGTGTCCCTTCCGTAATACTTTCACCCATTTGCGGCATTACAATTTCAACTTTCATTTTTTCTCCTTTAATTCTGTGGAGTCCCATAACAGAGGAACTACGAACTTGTCCGCCGCCCACTCCGACTCGCTATTGCTTATCAAAGTGAGGCGAGCTCGCTTCACCGATGCATAAGCGAGGCGAGTTTTAAAGGCGGAGAATCTCTAAACATTTTATGTAAGAGATGCTTTGCTCAGTATTAAAAATCCAACAATTCTTTCAACGAATTATAAATTTTATCCCGTGTTGGCAGAACTGCAAATTCTAAATTAGGATGATAAGGTATTGGCGTATCTTTAGCTCCAATTCTTCTTACCGGTCCATCCAGAGATTCAAAACAATTTTCAGTTATTAACGCAGCAATCTCTGCACCAAATCCGCCGGTTAATGTATCTTCGTGAATCACCATTACCTTGCCCGTTTTGCGGACGGAATTATAAATTGTTTCAACATCGAGCGGCACTATAGTTCTTAAATCAATCAGCTCAACGGAGTATCCTTCTTCTTCCAAACGTTTGATTGCAAAATTGGATTCGTGTACCATTGCGCCGTAAGTGATAACTGAAAGATCATTGCCTTCCTTTATCACTTTGGCTTTACCAAACTGAACTAAATAATCAGCATCGGGTTCCGGAGTAGTTGCATAACTTTGACGGTACAAACCTTTATGTTCTAAAAATAAAACCGGGTCATTGATACGTAAAGCAGTTTTAAGCAAACCTTTAGCGTCGGCAGCATTTGACGGATATGCAATCAACAAGCCCGGCATATGAGCAAAAAAACCTTCTATGTTCTGGCTGTGATAAAGTCCCCCGTGAATATAACCACCAACGGCAACGCGCGTAACAACCGGCGCTTCAAATAAATTATTAGAGCGGTAACGCATCATCACAAGTTCGTCACGGAACTGCATGAATGCCGGCCAAATGTAATCCCCGAATTGTATTTCTACACAAGGTTTCAACCCGGCTAATGCCATACCGATAGCGATGCCTTCAATACTTGCTTCTGCCAAAGGTGAGTTGAAAACTCTTTCATTGCCGAATCTTGATGATAATCCTTTTGTTGCAGTGAATACACCGCCCTTGCCATCAGCAACATCTTCTCCAAAAAGATAAATTTTATTATTGCGATCCATCTCTTCTCGTAACGCATGATTAATCGCATCAACCATCACAATAGGTTTACCATCTATCTTCCCTTTATTGTAATCCAATGAATCACGTTTGCCGGATTCATCTAAAACATACAAAGCTGCTGTTTCAGATTTTGGGTCTTCTTGCTTCAATGCCCAGTCGGCAGCATCGTTTATATGCTGATTAATTTCTTTTTGAAATTCTTCATAAGCAAGAGGTGTTAAAATTCCTTTTTCAATTAACTGATCTGAAAACATTTTTATCGGGTCGCGCTTCATATCTTCCATCAGGGAGTCACTGCTTCTATATTTTTTTTGATCATCTGACGAAGAATGTGAGAACAATCTTACTACGTGCGCTTCTACCATTGCGGGTCCTTTACCCTGACGGGCATATTTAACCGCCGATTGAGCAATAGCGTTTACTTGTAAGAAATCTGTTCCATCAACATCTAATCGTAAAAGATTTTCGTAACCTTTCATCATCTCTAAAATAGAACCATTCTTACCGGCAGTTTGGTTTTCTACCGGTACTGATATAGCCCATTTATTATTTTGAATAACAAATACGACTGGCAGTTTATCACGCGAAGCCCAGTTGACAGCTTCATGAAATTCGCCTTGCGAAGTAGTTCCCTCGCCGCTGCTGACATAAACTACGCCATTTATTTTTTGTTTTTTCAATGCAAGAGCTGTACCGACAGCTTGTAAAAATTGTGTACCGGTAGGACTCGATTGCGTTGGAATATTAAATTCTTTTGAAGACCAATGACACGGCATTTGTCTGCCACCGGTAAGCGGATCATCCGCCTTAGCAAGATATGCAAGGAAAAGATCTTCCGGCTTTGTACCAACAGCGATTGAGAAACACATATCTCTGTAATAAGGATAAGCCCAATCTACACTTTTTTTCATTGCAAGACCGAATGCAGTTTGTGTGGCTTCATGACCGGCACCTGAAATTAAAAAGAATGCTTTCCCTTGTTTAATTAATTTCATCACCTTGTTATCAATAGTACGCGAAATACTCATGATGCGGAGAACATTCATCAGCTCATCTTTTGTCATTCCGCCAAATGAATCGATCTTACCGGTTGGTACAGAAGTGTTCTCCTTTTTATCTAAAACGGTAGCTGTTTCAATCTTGCCGTTTCTTGTCATGTTCTTTCCCTTATACTTTTTTTGAACAAGAATTTTGTGCTGCTTCAAATCTGCTTTATAAGTTCAAAAGAATATTTTTCTCTTGATGTAAGGTGAGTTCCTGAATAACCAAAAATACTAACGAAATTCCTTACAATTTTTTCTTTTACTTCGTTCAGTTCAATTTCTTTTTTCAATTCTTTACTTAATGATGTAACATCTTTACCGCGTATACCGCATGGAATAATTCCGCCGAAGTAATTTAAATCCGTATTGATATTGAATGCAAATCCGTGCATGGTTACCCATCTGCTGACTTTAATTCCAATTGCAGCAATTTTTCTATTCTCGATCCATACACCGGTATATTTTGGATTTCTTCCAGTCTCTAATCCGTATTCCGCACAAGTTTTAATTATCACTTCTTCAAGCGCTCGTAAGTACTCGTGTGTATCTTCTTTCCAATCAGATAATCTGATGATCGGGTACCCAACAATTTGTCCCGGACCGTGATAAGTTATATCACCGCCACGATCAATTTCATAAACACTTACACCAAGTTCTTTTAATTGTTCTTCAGTGCTAAGAAGATTTTCCTTTTCTGCAACTTTACCAAGTGTATAAGTATGCGGATGCTCCAATAAAAAGAACGTATCATTAATTTTATCATGCAGACGAAGATCAAAAATTTCCTTTTGCATGCCCCATGCTTGCTGGTAATCAATAAGACCAAGATCGCAGTAATCTAAATTTCTATATGTGGATTGATTCATTGTTTGCATTAGCTGCAGCTTCCATTATTGATTCAGATAATGTCGGATGAGCATGAACAGTTTTAATGATACTTTCATAAGTAGCTTCAAGAGATTTTGCAAGGGTTAATTCCGCTATCATTTCTGTTGCCTCCGCTCCAATTATATGAGCACCTAACAACTCACCATACTTAGCATCAAAAATCAGCTTAACAAATCCGTCTCGTTCTCCAACAGCAAAAGCTTTTCCGCTTGCCATAAACGGAAATTTGCCGATCTTCAATTGATACCCGGCTTCTAATGCGGTTTTCTCCGTCATGCCAACACTAGCAACTTGCGGAATACAATAAGTGCATCCCGGTATATTATCATAATTGACCGGCGTTGTATGTAATCCTTTAATATTCTCGATACAATTAATTCCTTCGGCTGATGCTACGTGAGCAAGCCACGGCGGACCGATTACATCACCGATTGCATAGATTCCTTCAATGTTAGTCTGATAATTAGATTTATCAACTTTAATGTGATTCTTAAATAATTCAACGCCAAGTCCTTCCAAACCAAATCCTTCTACATTTCCGGTAACACCAATAGCATTCAAAACTTTTTCAGCTTTTAATTCAATCTTCTTTCCATCTTTTTCAATTGTTACAATTACAGTATCACCCTTTACTTCTGCTTTTTCAACTTTAGCCGATGTGTGTATTTCAATTCCTCGTTTCTTTAACAATTTGGTCAGCGTTTCGGCAACTTCTTTATCTTCAACCGGCAGAATTTGATCTAACATTTCTACGACTGTGACTTTAGTACCAAGTACCGAATAAAAATACGCGAACTCAATACCAATTGCACCGGCTCCAATTACAATTAAATCCTTCGGCTGCTTTTCGAGACTCATCGCTTCGGTTGAAGTGATAATATTTTTTTTATCAACCGGAATAGAAGGAATTGTTTTGGGTCTTGCACCGGTAGCAATAATTATTTTTTCAGCAATAACAGAATCAGTTTTTTTACCATCGTTATCAAAAATATCAATTTGATTTTTAGATGCTAATTTTCCAAATCCTCTTATCCGGTCAACTTTATTTTTCTTTACAAGCAGTTCAACATTTTTAGTAATTCGATCGGATATATCACGGCTTCGTTTGATGATTTTGGAAAAATCGAAACTCAATCCTTCAACAGAAATACCAAAATCATTCGAGTGATTTTTCATTATATCAAAAATCTCGGCGTTTTTTAACAAAGATTTGGTTGGGATACAACCCCAATTCAGACAAACACCGCCTAAATTATCTTTATCAATGACAACAGTCTTAAATCCTAAATGCCCAGCACGAATAGCCGCCACATAACCGCCGGGACCGCCTCCTAAAATTGCAATTTCATAGTTTTTGCTCATTAAATTATCCGAAATGATTTGAGTATTGGCTTCGAAATATAACTATATAGCCCCTTAAAACAAACATGAGCTCCTTTTATAACTATTAACAAGGTTTAAGAAGTAAATGTTCATTGAAGCCAATAAAGGAATTTAGCCGGTTGTGTGAATTAATTTGTAAACCGTTCCGTCAAATAACCGTCTGCTTTAGCAGACGGAATAAAGACAGAAAAAAAACACGGGCTTTAGCCCGGTCACGCAATACTAATGTGGCTAAAGCCAAAATATTATCGTTCTCTTTTGGATTCCGTCAGTTTGGCGAAGCCATTCCTTCGGAAAAAACTGACGATAAGTTTTTTGTTTTTGAATTATGCAACAACCTCTTTAAGCCGCGGGTTAATAAAAAGTCAACTCTCTTTTAATAACTGCTTCTCCATTGGAGCCTACTGACAAGAGCCAACATTATCAAGCAGCATGAAATCTCTTTTCTTCCCGGCAGAAGTGTTATTCAAATTTTTGTCGGGATATTTGCAAATTTCTACAAGCGGACAAATTCCACAATTCGGTTTTGCCGGCTTACAAATTTCGCGTCCGAGCCGTATCAGGTTTGTATGAAACGAATGAGCGATTCCACCCGGAAAATTTTTATTAAGAGCATAGAATGTTTTGTCAGGCGTTTTTTCTGTTACAATGCCGATGCGGTTTGTTGTTCTATGCACATGAGTATCAACCGGGCAGACATTTCTATCTAATGAGAATAACAAAACACAGCTTGCAGTCTTAACACCAATCCCTTTAAATGATGTTAATAGTTCTATCGCTTTTTCATTATCGTAATTTTTGATAAAGTTAAGATTAACTTTTCCTCTCGCATCTAAATTTGTTATTAGATTCTTTATTGCAAAAGATTTCTGTTTGGCAAGTCCGGCTGTACGTATCAACTTTTCAATCGAGGTTCTCTTAACATCCAACAATTGATCCCATGATTTGTATTTACTCTTCAAATTAAGGAATGCCTTGTATGAGTTATTGTCGTTAGTATTTTGTGATAGGATTGTAGCAATCAAAAGATCGAGCGGATCAGGAAGTTTTTTGTTCCGCTCCGGCAAGCCGAATTTGTTAATTAATATTTTATTAACAGCGACTATCAACGTTAAACCTAATTTTTGATAGTCAGAAAATAAAAAAATAACGGGAGATAAAAATCAATTCACTTTATATATTGGGATTGAGACAAAAAATTTACTACCCTTTCCTTCTTCGCTCTCGACCCAAATACTGCCGCCTTGCTTCTCACAGAATTCTTTACATAGAATTAACCCAAGCCCGGTTCCTTTCTCTTTCGCGCACCCGATCTCTTTGTTATTCACATCAATTCTAAAAAGTTTTTGAAGATCACTTTTGCTCATACCGATACCGGTATCTTCAACCGACATTTTTACATGAGCTCCTTCATCAACGGCATGAATGGAAACTGTACCGCCATCCGGTGTGAATTTAATTGCGTTTGTAAGCAAGTTGCGGATAACAGTGGAAAGCAGATTTTTATCGGCATGGACCATCAAAGCTGAGTTGGCGTTAACCTTTAAAACAATATTTTTCTTATTCGCTTGGGTAGTAACGAGCTTGATGCTTTCTTTAATAATATTTTTTAACGACAATGATTCAAGGTTAACTTGGATTAAATCCGATTGAGCGCGCGACCAGTTCAAGAGATCTTCCAATAATTTTTGTGTGTTGCCGGCTGTGTCGTAAATTATCTTGATAAGTTCCTTCTTCTCCTGGTCTGTTAACTCGTTATAATCTTCTTCCAATATCTGCGAGGTTCCGAGCATAGTGAAAACCGGGTTCTTTAAATCGTGGCCGATTATAGAGAAGAGTTTATCTTTTGCCGAGTTCAATTGTTGAAGCTTAAATTCGGATTCTGCAAGCTGGTTGTTCAACTCGACATATTTACCGGCTTCTTGTTCAATCTGGTCGCGTGAATATGCAACGTCCTGGAGTATTTTTTCTCTTTCAATTTCTGCTAAGATTCTCTCCGAGATATCGCGAAGTATAAAAAGAATAAGAATCGGGCGATCGATTTCATTTTTAATCACATCAATATTCGATTCTACATGGAAAATCGTTCCGTCACTTCTGATTATGCGGAAAGTGCAAAACTTTAAGTGTTTACCTTCCCGGGTGCTCTCAAGAATCTCTGTAAACATTTGCCGGTCTTCTTCGTATACAAACTCATTTATTTTTTTATCGAAGAGATTTTCTACCGATAAACTGCCGACCATTTCTACAAATTTGTTTGACGCAGAAGAAATTTTCCCATCAAGTTCTGTCGTTACAATTCCATCCGGTGAGGTTGAAAGAATAGATTCAGAAAGTAATTCGCTAACTAAAAAATTATCTTCGGCGTTATTATCTATTTTTTTCCCGGCTTTAATTATCGAACCGGTAATAACACCATAAGGATTTATAATCGGGCTAAAATTTACTTCATAATCGTCACCGGTATTTTCTGCAAATGTGAACACCCCCCGTATGTTATTCCCGGTTATAGCATGATTGATATGCGTTTGCCAGTATTCTACATCTTTGTAAGGAATCAATGAGAGAAAATCATCACCGGTTTTTATTTCAACCGAAAATGTCTTTAAGAAATACTCTCTGAAGTTTTCGTTAAACGTAAGCAGCCGGTAATCATTATCAACAAACCAAACGAAATCATTAGTAGAATTAATCATCGCTTCTAAGAGATGCCCGTAATCAATATTATCAAAGAAATAGTCATCCCTCACTTTTTTCTGTAAAAGCATTTCACCCTCTAATTTTTAAGCGAGATTGCAGTACCTCTAATTATTATCGTAAACTTTTTAAGATTGTTTAGTTTTTCATTTTTTGATATTGTTACTATAAGATTTGATCAATTTATTGCATCAACAGCAAACAGAGGAATTATGTCAACATTAATGGTAAGCATTTCAGGCATACGCGGTATTGTTGGAGATGGTTTAGATCCACAAACAATTGTTCAATACACTTCGGCATATTCAGACTTTTGCGGAAAAGGTAAAATTGTTATTGGGAGCGATGGAAGAATATCGGGTGAAATGGTACGTAATATTGTTGTCGGCACTTTGCTTGCCAAAGGTAATGATGTGATCGATATCGGTATATGCCCTACTCCAACTGTATTATTCAACGTAAAAAAATTAAAAGCTGCCGGAGGAATACAAATTTCAGCGAGCCATAACCCGAACGAATGGAATGCTCTTAAACTGCTAAACAAGTACGGCGAATTTATGAGTCCGGAAGAACATGCAGTAATGATGAATCTTTTGCCGAACGCCGCCCTGAAATATTCAGCATGGAATACATTGGGAAGTTACCGGAAATATGATAAAGGTTTGGATGACCATATTGAAGCTGTGCTGAAAATGAAATTCGTAGATGTAAATAAAATTCGCAGAAAAAAATTCAAAGTGCTGCTCGATTGCGTGAATGGTGCCGGTAGTTACTCAATGCCTTTGCTGTTGAAGAAATTAGGTTGTAACGTAATTGAAATAAATTGTAATAAGAATGGAATATTTCCGCGATTGCCTGAACCGATTCCCGATAATTTAACAGCAACAATGAAAGCAGTTAAGAAACATAAAGTTGATATTGGAGTTGTTGTTGACCCCGATGTGGACCGTCTTATTCTAATCACTGAAAAAGGTGAACCGTTTGGAGAAGAAAATACAATAACCCAAGCTGTTAAATTTTACCTTGCCAAGAAAAAAGGTAACGTTGTTGTAAATCTTTCTACAACACGAGCAGTTGACGACGTTGCCGGGCAGACAGATTCCAAAGTGTACCGGGCACCGGTTGGAGAAGCCAATGTTGTAAAGAAAATGAAAGAGGTTCAAGCTGTTATTGGCGGTGAAGGAAGCGGAGGAGTGATTGTTCCAAAAGTTAACTTTGGCAGAGACGCACTTGTCGGTACAGTTATTATGCTGCAGCATCTCCTTGAGTTTGGCGGAAAGATGAGTGAATTTAAAAAGTCCCTTCCGCAATATTTTATTCTAAAAAGTAAAATTGAGATCGGCGATAAAAATCCGGATAAAATTATTTCCAGATTGTTGGAACAGTACAAAGATCATCAAACCAACACAGAAGACGGGTTACGAATTGATTTTGACGATCACTGGGTTCACTTGCGCAAATCGAATACAGAACCGATCATCAGGTGTATTGTTGAAGCAAAATCGAAAGATGAAGCAGATAAATATTCTGAATTGTATCTAAAAGAAATTCAAAACTAAATCGTAAAAATTACGCAGTGTGTTAAATGCTGATCGATAAAATTGAACTTTACCATGTAAAATTAAAATTGACCTCACCATTTGTAACATCATTGGGTGTTGAAACCGATGTGGAACATATTATCATACGAATTGATAGTGAAGGATTAACCGGTTGGGGCGAATCGGTCGCTGAAAGCACCCCATTTTATTCTTACGAAACAATTCACACTGCCTGGCATATTCTTCGAGATTTTATAATTCCACAGATTATAGGCAAGAATATTCAAAGTGTACATGAAGCAATTGAGCCGGGTTCTCGCGTAAGAGGACATATGATGGCTAAAGCCGGCATGGAAGCTGCGATTTGGGATTTGTTCGCTAAAGCAGAAAATGTTTCGTTATCTAAAACGTTAGGAGGCACACGGGATAGAATCGATGTTGGCGTAAGCATCGGTATTCAATCTGATACAACAGAATTAATTAAAAAGACCGATGGATATTTAAAGGAAGGATACAAACGAATTAAAATTAAAATAGCACCGGGAAAAGATTTGCAATATGTGTCAGTTTTACGAAAAGAATTTCCCGAAATATTATTACAAGTAGATGCAAACTCTGCCTACACTCTTGATGATCTTAATTTGTTCAAAACTATGGATCAGTATAATCTTTTGTTAATCGAACAACCATTAGGGCATAACGATATATTTGATCATTCCAAATTACAGCGTGCAATAAGAACGCCGATTTGCCTCGATGAAAGTATCCATTCGTTGGCTGATACGCGTGCGGCGATTGAATTGGACAGTTGCAGAATCATAAATATAAAACCGGGACGTGTGGGAGGATTCACAGAGGCAAAATTGATTCATGATTATTGTCAATCACAAAACATTCCGGTATGGCATGGCGGCATGCTGGAATCAGGTATTGGTCGAGCCGGGAATGCTGCACTTGCCTCGCTTCCAAATTTTACTCTGCCCGGTGATATATCCGCCAGCAAAAGATATTACAAAGAAGATATTGTCTATCCGGAATTTGCCATTACACCGGATGGAAAGATAACCGTTCCTACCAAACCCGGGATCGGTGTTGAAGTTTTATTAGATAAATTGGAAAAGGTAACTGTTGCCAAAGAATCATTTCGGTAAATCTAATTTTTCTTCTCAGTTTCCATCCTACTCAAATTAAATCTCTTTCTTTCATTTGAATCTAAATATAGTTTTCTTAATCGAATCGATTTTGGAGTCACTTCAACCATCTCATCATCCTGAACATATTCCAAAGCTTCTTCAAGTGTGAATTTGATCGGCGGTACAAGTTTAATCGCTTTATCGGAACCGGAAGCTCTCATGTTAGTTAATTTTTTGCCTCGCTGAATATTCACTTCTATATCATTTTCTTTACTGTGTTCACCGATAATCTGACCTTTGTAAACAACATCACCCGGCTCAATAAAAAATTTGCCCCTATCCTGGAGTGAATCAATGGCATATGCTGTTGAGGGACCATTATCCATAGAAATTAAAACACCGTTTGTGTTCTTGCCTA
The DNA here is from genome assembly GCA_020723165.1 of Melioribacter roseus. Lineage (GTDB taxonomy): Bacteria > Bacteroidota > Ignavibacteria > Ignavibacteriales > Melioribacteraceae > DYJK01. The sequence continues at coordinate 16,880 of DYJK01000032.1, forward strand.
TTATACCTTTAAAATATTCATATTGATAAAATCTATGATGCATTACTGCTTCACCTGAAGTAGCGGTTAATACTTTTGTACGGAGCCCCATAATTCCACGCGATGGGATATGGAATTCGAGTTTGTTCATATTACCTTTATTTTCCATCTTGATCAATTCACCTCTTCGCTGCCCTACAAGTTCTATAACTTTCCCGGCATAATCAGCCGGAACATCAACAACAAGAATTTCAATCGGCTCTGCTTTCTTGCCATTTATTTCTTTATAGATAACTCTTGGCTCGCGTATTTGCAGTTCGTAACCTTCTCTTCTCATATTTTCAATAAGAATTGATAAATGAAGAATCCCTCTCCCGGAAACTTTGTATGCATCCGGAGAATTTGTTTCGTGAACACGGAGAGCAACATTATGCTCTAATTCTTTGTAGAGCCGGTCACGAAGCTGCCGTGATGTTACGAACTTTCCCTCCTTTCCGTAAAATGGAGAATTGTTCACGGTAAAAGTCATACTAATAGTAGGTTCATCGATCGAAATAATTGGAAGTGGCTCGGGATTTTCAGCATCAGAAATTGTATCGCCAATATCAACATCTTCAATTCCAACAATAGCACAGATATCACCGGCTTGTACTTCGTCAACTTCCACTCTGTTCAATCCGTCAAAGATAAAAAGCTGCCGCAACACAACCGGGTGAACTGAGCCATCCCTTTTTATGATCGAAAGTTTATCTGTCTTTTTTAATGTCCCTCTAAATACTCTCCCGATACCGATACGGCCAACGTAATCATTATAATCCAATGTTGTAATCTGCATTTGAGTATCGCCATCACTAACAGACGGAGAAGGAATTTTTTCCGTGATCATTTCGAGAAGCGGAGTTAGATCTTCACGCGGATCATCTAAATTTTTTACTGCCCATCCATCTCTTCCGCTTGCATACACATATGCAAAATCGAGTTGATTTTCGTTTGCATCTAATTCAATAAAGAGATCATAAATTTCGTCTAATACTTCAAGCGGACGATTATCCGGTCGGTCAATCTTATTTATTACAACAATCGGTTTAAGGTGAAGCGATAGCGCCTTCTCCAAAACAAAACGTGTCTGCGGCATCGGTCCTTCGAATGAATCAACAAGAAGCAGAACACCATCTGCCATTTTTAGTACACGTTCTACTTCGCCGCCAAAATCGGCATGACCGGGAGTATCAATCAAGTTTATTTTAAAATTCTTGTAAGGTATGCTGATATTCTTGGCAAGGATTGTTATTCCCCTTTCTCTTTCGAGATCGTTGGAATCTAAAAATCTTTCCCGTACTACCTGGTTGTTCCTAAACACGTGGCATTGTTTAAGTATTTGATCTACAAGGGTCGTCTTCCCATGATCAACGTGAGCAATTATTGCTATGTTACGTATATCTTTCATTTATCTCCTTATTAGATTTCTCCCTCCTTCTCTTCGACAAGACTTCGACTAGCGACTCGACCGAGCTCGTCGAGGTCTCAGTCGAGTGCTCAGAGTGACGGAGGGGGAATTAAATTATTTAATTCATCTTTGCTCTTTTTGCAAAGTAACTCATAAGTGCTTTATCGAATGGCTGGTTAGTTTCAATCAAATTATATTCGATACCAAAATTCAAACAGCCGCTCTTTAATTTAGCAAGGTATTGGTTCATCGCATCCTGGTAAGCTTTCTGTATCTGTACCGGCTGCGTTGTTAATTGTTCTTCTGTCTCGAGATCAACAAAAATTGCATCCCGGTCAAATCCAAAACTTTTTTCAATCGGATCGAGAATTTGGAAAACTATCACTTCATTCTTCTTATGATGAACATGTTTCAATGCCGAAACTATAGAGTCTGGATCATCAAAAAAATCCGAGATAATAATTGTTAGTCCCCTCTTTTTTATTTTCTCTGCAATATCATCCAAGCACCGGGCAGTACTTGTCAATCCCGACGGTTCAATATTGTTTAATGCTGTTAACAATGTTCTTAAATAGACCCTATTGGCTTTGGGCGTTAAATAATTTTTTATTTTATCCGAATATACCGTTAATCCAACTGCATCTTGCTGATCGATCATTAAATAAGCAAGACTTGCCGCTAATGTTATTGCATAATCAAGTTTTGTTATTTCACCGTTTTGTTTAAACTGCATCGACTTACTGGAATCAATCAAAATGTTACAAATCAAATTCGTTTCTTCTTCATACTGCTTTATATAATATCGTTCACTTTTGGCAAACACTTTCCAATCGACATCTTTAAGAGAATCACCTTGCATATAAGGACGATGCTCGCTGAACTCGGCACTAAATCCGTGGTACGGACTGCGGTGCAGACCGACCTTAAAACCTTCAACAACAGCACGTGCTTTTAATTCAAGAGTTTTCAGTTTAGATATGATTGAAGGATCAAGATATTTGCGGTAATCTTTTACCTGGACCGGCATTACTTATTACTACTTTGTAATTTCTTTTCTAAAATTTCATCGGGTGTCAATCCAAAATTTTCGAGCTCTAATTTTACCGAACCTACGAATTTTGATTTTGGATATCTTTCAAGAAACATTTCATAATAAATTTTTGCAGAATCATATTGATCAAGATCGTTGGAAAACATGAATCCCGTTAAGAACAAAGCAAGTTCAGCGGTTGAATCTTGTGGAAAATTATTAAACACAAGTTTATAATTTTTAATTGCCTTATTTATACTTTCCGGCCGCGGAATATCAGGCACCAATGAATTATGATATAGTTTAGCAGTCTCAAGAAGTGCGAGCGGCGTATATTTCCCACCGGGATCTTCTTGCGCAATTTTTTCTAATACTACAACAGCGTCTTTGTATTTTCTATCGTTAATATCCTTTTTAGCCGTTTCAAAATCTTGTTTCTCCTTTTCCGGATTTTTACTGCATGCTGTAAAGAGAACAAATAATATCATAGCCGGCAGATATAATTTACTCATAAACCTTTCCGTTAAATTTTTCGGATGCAAATATACAATCAAATTGAGGTTCTAAAAAGGGATTTATTTGAATGACCAGTTGATGATTTCTTTTGGCGTTAATTTCAGCGAATCTCCGCGTGATGTTGAAATTCTTCTCCCGATAGATTCTATTTGCAATTGTAAACACGATCTGCAATTCTGCGGTTCATCGGTCATACATCTTCTATCAGGATAAATTTGGTATTGTTCACGGTAGGGACTTGGAGTAAAATCAGGCATAACAATATTTGCCCCTGAATTCAATCCCTTGATTCTTCCGTCAACATCAAGTGTAGCAAGAGCCGTTGTTGCCGGGATGTGAACATTTTGCAATACTAACCGGGCAACTGCCATAGTTTTCAAAGTAAGTTCAACAGTGCCGGATTTTTTATTTTGATATGGTGTGTTTGGTGATGGAATGAAGGGACCAAAAGCCGCCATATCGAGATCGAGTTGTTTACACAACAAAATGTCATCGGCAATATCTTCAACGGTCTGCATCGGTAACCCGACCATATTTCCCGAACCAATTTGGTAACCAATCGTTTTTAAAAATTTAAGATGGGTTATTCTATCACTCAATTTTTGTTTATTGTGATAAACACCATACAGTTTTGGATTTGCAGTTTCATGCTTGAGTAGATACCTATCTGCCCCGGCAATTTTCCATGTTCTATATTCATCAAATCCCCTTTCACCCAAACTTAAAGTAATTGCAGCCGGTGTCTCTTGCTTTATCGAGTAGATGATATAAGCAATTAAATCGGTATCAAATACATGGTCTTCGCCTGATTGCAGAACGATCGTAAATATGCCGAGGTTTGTAATTGTTTTTGCAGTTGCAATTACTTCTTCGGGTGTCATTCTGTATCGCGGCAAATTAAAATTAGATTCTCTCAAACCGCAGTAAAAACAATCTTGATCGCAATAATTCGAAATCTCTATTATACCGCGCAGATGTACTTCGTCGCCGCAGCAAATTTGTCTTACTTCATCTGCACGCGTATATAAATAAGAAATATCTTCCTTTGTAGAAAGATTCAGCAGAAAAATAATTTCTTCCTTCGACAGATCATCCTTATGTAACAGTTCAAATAAATCCATATCATTCTGCTTGGAAGTGATTAAAAGAAAACATCCCTTTCGCCGCCGTTAACGCGTTGAATCATTTTTTCGGTTTTAGTTTTCAGTGTTCCATCTAATCCGGCTACTTCTCTCTCTAAAAATTTTTCTGCTGTTTTCTTAGTTTCATCGGAAGCATAATCAATAACATACTCTTTAAATGTAGCCAGGGCATTAGGAGTGCAGAGCTTCCCGATATTTCCTGATTTAGCCAATTCCATAAACCGATCGCCGGTTCTTGACGAACGATAACAAGCCGTACAGAAGCTTGGCATATAACCTAGTTCACAGCAGTCTTTCACAACCTCATCCAATGTTCTGTGATCACCAAGCTGGAATTGTTCCATTTCATATTCTTCGATACTTTCTTGTGATTCTTTGTAAGCACCGGGAGATGTTCTGCTGCCGGCACTTATCTGCGAAACACCAAGCCGGAATAGTTCGCGGCGTAGCTCTGCCCTTTCACGTGTCGATAGAATTATACCGGTATAAGGAACTGCTAATCTTATAACGGCAATTAATTTTTTGAACGAAAGATCATCAACAGCGAACGGGGGTTTGTGTGATACCGGTGCGTTGAAAGCCGGTTCTAACCTGGGGATAGAAATTGTATGCGGCCCTACACCAAACTTCTCATCAAGATTGAAAGCATGATTTAACAAAGCAAGTGTTTCGAATTTATAATCGGTCAATCCGAACAAAGCGCCTATACCAATATCATCAATACCGGCTTGCAGTGCACGGTCCATTGCATATAGCCGCCATGCGTAATCGCGCTTAGGCCCATCCGGGTGCATATGCATATATGTTTTGTAGTGATATGTTTCCTGGAAACATTGATATGTACCGATACCAAAACTTTTTAGAGTTTTAAAATTTTCAATCGTTAATGGTGCGGTATTGATATTAACCCTTCTTATATTGCCGCCGTTAATGTGAACATCATAAATTGTACTTATTGCTTCACCTATAAATTCCATGCTCGATTTTTTAGGATGTTCACCGGCAACAAGTAAAATTCTCTTGTGACCTTGTCTAACTAAAAATTCTGTTTCCTCGCGGACTTCATCAACAGTCAGAGTTTTTCTTATAAGTTCTTTGTTGTCTCGCCGGAATGCACAATACAAACAATTATTGATACAAAGATTAGTAATATAGAGCGGCGCAAAGAGAACCAAACGGTTACCGTAAATTGTTTCTTTAACTTCACGCGCTGTTAGGAAAAGTGTTTCTAATAAATCTGGGCTGCTGATATTTAATAACGCTGCACTCTCTTCAAGACTAAGACCTTTAGCAGCACGGGCTTTCTCAATCAATTCTAATTGCAGTTCAGGATCATTCAGTTTTGGATTTTCCAATAATGTATTGATATACGATTCGTTAATAAATTCCATATAATTCCACTGGGGGTTATATTTTCCGCTCAAAGAACAACAAGCATACCAGATAATGATTGAGATGAAAAGTTTAGGAAAATGCCCAGTTTTTAATTTTGTTTCTTAAAAAAGAGAATAAGCTAAATAGGTTATTCTATATTGTAGCAAAAAGGATAGATTGGCTTTTAATGAGAGCTTAAAAATCCAGAGGTAATTACAAAACAAGTTTTAGTTGTTTCATTTGCAAGAAGCTAATCATACACACTTTTTCCAGCTGTTTATCAAACTGGTTCGTAAAATTTTTTCATCTCCTTTCTTCACTGTATTTATGGTTTGGAATGACTCCTGACAGCCGAATGAAATATTATTGGGCACTAGAGGAGCAGTACTCATGGTGCTAAAAATTTATTAACATACTTTGTATTGTTCAATTTCTGTATTTCATTTTCAATTCTTTGGAATGCTTTATCAGGGCCGCCAAGTAGTTCATCGTTTTTTATTCTAATGAAGTTTATCCCGAAGTTTTCTAAATATTCCTGGCGGTCTTTATCATACTTTTTTTGATCTAGTAAATCGTGTATATCTCCATCAACCTCAATAGCTAATTTTAGTCTGGCGCAGTAAAAATCAATTACATAACTATCAACAGAGTATTGGCGGAGGAATCTCTCCTTCATTTGTCTCTTACGGAGGTACGCCCAGATAAGCTTTTCACAGTAAGTCATATTCGCACGAAGCTGTCTCCGTCGTTTTTGCATTTCTTTTTTGTTGAAGTGTTCTGTCATAACACTGCTCTTTCGAACCCACCCCAGCCCTCCCTTTCACAAAGGGAGGGAGTTTGAACCCTCCCCTTTAATAAAGGGGAGGGCTGGGTGGGGTTCGAGATTTTTTGCTTTGCCTAATCTATTTTCATCCCATCAGGCCATTCCATCTTCTACATGGCGGGAAGTGGTTATTTGTTGACAACTTATTATTTTTAATTAAGTATTTACTCTTCTAATGTGACGTTGTCATTCACAAAAATATGCTTTGTTGATTGATCGATACCATCTGAAACAGTTATTTTCATTTTAAAAATATGCGATCCAAGAATGGCACCTCGCATTCGGATGGCATAAATATCAGTTACCAAAATATTGGCACCGACGGTACTCTGATCCCTTTTGTCAAGACGTGCTTCTTCAATGTTTGACAATTTATGTGCGTTCTTAGCTTCTGCTATCGCTTGAGTCTTTAACTGGATGTACAGTCGATTGCTTAGAGAGTTTAATACTTGTTCGAACGTTGCTTTTCTTGATTCCCATGACATCAGCGAAGTCCTTACAGTTGTCGTCCAGTCACCTTCAGGGTGCTTGGAAATATAAGTCTGCAAAGAGTTGATTATGTCATTGCAACCTTTTATCCTAACAGCGTAATCTGTGGAATGTTGCATTATTGCTTCTGTAGCATCTTGGAGTTTCTGAATGTTGTCAAAATCCAACTTACGATCAATGCTCTCTTGAATTAATACCCTCTTGATTCGCCAACTCTGCAAAGCTGACTTGGCAGTTGCATTCCATTCACCCTTTGGATTGTTTTTTATGAACTCATCCAAAGCCTTGATAACATCATCGCAAAATTTGAGTTTAACATTGTCATCACCAGAGCTCTGAATACTTTGCTCAGCAGAATTTTGCAATTGTTGGATTGGTTTATAGTCTTCTTCAGGATTCGAGCAAGAAAGTAGAACTATCAGAAAAGAAATTACAATTTTTGTTGCTTTCATGTTACACCCTTCCAATACTTTTATAATAGTTGCGCCAAGAAGTGGTTTTTGACGCCAAGACAAAAACTAACTAATAGTCCTTTTCTCTTACATAACCGCATTATCATTTATTTCTACGAATCCTCTTGAGGCGTTGACAACGCATTTTATTCCGAATGGCATTGTGATGTTTTCTTTGACGTGTCCGTGGCGGAGGTTGTACATAACGGGGATTTTCATACGCTGGAAATATTCAATTACTACTTCATTCAAAGTAAAAGATTTTTTTGTTGTATCAGGTTCTACGCAGTTAACAAAATGTCCTAATACAACAGCTTTAATCTGTTTAAATATTTTAGCAAGTTTAAGCTGGTTAAACATCCGGTCGATACGGTAAGGTGCTTCGTTAACATCTTCTAGTAATAAAACTGCATCTTTAATTTTGGGGAAGTATTCTGTTCCGATCAAAGAGGCAAAAATGCTTAAGTTGCCGCCGATTAATCTTCCTTGTGCTCTTCCCTTAGTAAGAACATAAATTTTTTCGTTGCGTGGATTTTTAATGCGCCCGATTTTCTTGTTGGAAGTAATTGTTCTCCAAAAAACTTCTTCGGTAAAAGGACTTACTTCATCATGGAAATCCACGGCTACCATAGGCCCGGCAAATGTTATCAATCCGCACTTTGCATAGAAAGCCATCTGGAGTGCGTTAATATCGCTGTAACCGACAAATATTTTGGGATTGTTTCTGATTAGTCGATAATCAATTTTGTCAAGTAATCTGCCCGATCCATATCCACCGCGAATTGAGAAGATAGCTTTGACATGTTTATTCTTAAACATATCATGAAGATCATTTAATCTTTCGATATCACTGCCGGCAAGATACCCTTCTTGCAACCCGACATTTTTACCAACTTCAACGCGGTAACCAAGTTTTTCTAAATATTGAACACCGGAATTTATTTTGGTGAGGTCATCGGGTGAAGATGCCGGAGAAATAATTCCGATCGCATCCCCCGGTTTTAGTTTTTTAGGTTTGATTAATCCCATTAACAATAAGTATAAGAGACGAACTGAATGCAAAATAATAATTCATTCATTTAAAGCAAATGATAATCTCACCTAAAGAAAAAATTTTTTATAAAAAAAGGGCGCCATCAAGACGCCCCCTGGAATTGGAAGGAGAGAAGAGACTTTTACTTCAAAAGTGTCATTTTCTTAGAAATAACCTGGTTACCGGCTTCTAATCTGTATATGTAAATACCGCTTGCTAAATTTTGTCCATCCAACGTAACAGTGTAACTACCGGCATCTTTGAAACCATTTACTAAGTTAATAACCTCTTGTCCTAGCATGTTATACACAATCAACCTAACATTACTTGCTTGCGGCAATGAGAACCGGATATTTGTTGTAGGGTTGAATGGATTCGGGTAGTTCTGAGTTAATTCATATTTAGCTGGAATAACATTATCAAATTCTTCTTTAACAGATACCGTTGTGAAATCTAACGTACTCCAAGTTTCAGCCCAGTTAACAGTCCCGAACGCACCAACGAAATTAGCAGATGTATTAAAGAAGCCATCATTTGGCGGAGTTGCAGCCCCGGTCCATACCGGTGAGCCAGCTAAAGGCATTGGATTAGGAGTTGTTGCATGAAATGGATCAGCAAGATTTACTTCGGCATTCGTTGTATATGTTCTGCCGCCGTTGTTTGTAAACCATGTTGGCATATTAGTCTGGAATGCTGCATCGGTTGATTTGAATGTTGTCGTTACCGAACCTGATATTATGCTATTCATAAATGGTACTGCACCACTCTGTGCATCACTTACCGTATTAGTTCCGTCTATGTATAAACCTTCGGGCCAGCCCATTATCAATGCATTATATACTTTGTTCTGTGATGACCTTCTTAAGTGCATTCCTCTTTTATATAAACTGTTGAACGTTGAACCAGTTGTTGAAGCCGGACCTATCAATGTTATGTTATACCATGTTGGTGATGTTCTCGGTTCGTTTGTTGAACCGCTGCCATCGTTATCCGATTCAAATCCATTAGAGCTGGATTGATCTGCAATGTTAGGATCTCTTACAGATAATAAAAATTGGAGTTTACCGCTGTACCCGAAATCGGAATCAAAATCATCATCCCAACCTCTGTATGCGATCAAATATTTACAATTTACATTTCCGCCAAACCATTCGTATGAGTCATCACCCGAATAGCTGACTTGTATATATTCTATTTTCGTTCCTCTTCCGACGCCGCCAAATGTTAATCCGTTGATTTCGTTGTTCAATGAATATGCTATGCCGGGGTATTCTATTCTAACATATTTCATAACACCGCTGTTATCATCAGCATTTGTACCACCATAAGAGTCACCCGGTCCTTCAATAGATGCAGTACCGCCGGGAACGTTTATCGGTGCATTACCAAGAATAATAATTCCACCCCAATCACCATAAGTTGGTGTTCTGCCGGAACCAAGTTTATTAAATTCACTTGTAAAAACAATCGGGTTTTCTTTTGTACCTTCAGCATAAATTTTTCCGCCAGGTTTTACAATTAACGAACCTTGAGTTGCATTATCACCATAAATTGTTGTACCGGCTTGAATTCTTAATATCCCACCATTCTGAACTCTCACAATACCAACAAGTGTATAATCTTTATCATTACTTAAAGTAATATCAGTTGTAATATCACCGGCAATAATTTCATCCGGTTTCGGAGGTACGACAATATTCAACGTACTCCAGAATGCAGTCCAATCTCTATACCCGAATGCACCGACATAATTTGCTGTTGCATCAAAGAAACCATCAGCCGGTGGGGTTGCAGCACCAGTTAAAACCGGCGAACCAATAGCCGGCATCGGATTCGGGCTAGCAACATTGAACGGGTCGGCTAATAGTACTTCTGCATTCGTTGTATATGTTCTGCCGCCGTTGTTTGTAAACCATGTTGGCATATTAGTCTGGAATGCTGCATCGGTTGATTTGAATGTTGTCGTTACCGAACCTGATATTATGCTATTCATAAATGGTACTGCACCACTCTGTGCATCACTTACCGTATTAGTTCCGTCTATGTATAAACCTTCGGGCCAGCCCATTATCAATGCATTATATACTTTGTTCTGTGATGACCTTCTTAAGTGCATTCCTCTTTTATATAAACTGTTGAACGTTGAACCAGTTGTTGAAGCCGGACCTATCAATGTTATGTTATACCATGTTGGTGATGTTCTCGGTTCGTTTGTTGAACCGCTGCCATCGTTATCCGATTCAAATCCATTAGAGCTGGATTGATCTGCAATGTTAGGATCTCTTACAGATAATAAAAATTGGAGTTTACCGCTGTACCCGAAATCGGAATCAAAATCATCATCCCAACCTCTGTATGCGATCAAATATTTACAATTTACATTTCCGCCAAACCATTCGTATGAGTCATCACCCGAATAGCTGACTTGTATATATTCTATTTTCGTTCCTCTTCCGACGCCGCCAAATGTTAATCCGTTGATTTCGTTGTTCAATGAATATGCTATGCCGGGGTATTCTATTCTAACATATTTCATAACACCGCTGTTATCATCAGCATTTGTACCACCATAAGAGTCACCCGGTCCTTCAATAGATGCAGTACCGCCGGGAACGTTTATCGGTGCATTACCAAGAATAATAATTCCACCCCAATCACCATAAGTTGGTGTTCTGCCGGAACCAAGTTTATTAAATTCACTTGTGAAGACAATCGGCAAAGTTTGTGTGCCTTCAGCCATAATCTTTCCACCGGGTTTGATTATCAAACTGCCTTGTGTGGAATTTTCGCCATAAATTGTAGTACCGGCTTGAATAGTAAGTGTAGCACCATTTTGAACTCTTACTATTCCTCTTAAAAGATATGTATGATCAGCAGTAAGAGTTGTATTTGTAGTGATATCACCAGAAACAACTATATCTTGAGCGTTATTGATTTGTGTTATCAATAAAAACAACATTAGTGCAGTGAACCATTTTTTCATCTTTCCTCCGATTATAATTAATAACTTACTCTCGATCCGGTGATACCGTTACGCTATTATTATAGCTGATAAGTAAAACCGACCGAGATGTTTTGACCTCTTTTGGCAACTTCAGAATCTTTATCACCATAAGGTGTTTTTTGAACAAACCTTATGTCTTTTGCTAAAATATCTTTTGCGGAAATTTTCAGTGTAAGTACATCAAAAACTTTTTTAGAGAATGTAAGATCGATTTGATCTCTAGGCGTTTCGATAACATCTCCCAGGCCACCGAATCCTACCCTTGATATTTTTTCACCAACCTTGTTATAAATAATCGAGAAGCTTAGATTGCTTTCGATATCTTCATAATAGAGACCTAGGTTGAGAATAAAATCGGCTTGTCCTTGAAGCGGCCTTTCTGCTAATTGAAAGCCGTTATTTTCAAGCTCAATTTTTGAATCAATAAAACTCAAATTGCCAATTGCAGAAAAGTTTTCGAATAAACTTCCGGCAAATCCTAAAGTTTTACGAACTTCAAATTCAATGCCGTAGTTACGAGCATCTTTCGCATTTTCATATGAACGGATCGGGTCGAATGATGAGGATGAGAGCAGAACTTGTTCAATAGGATTCATAAATTTTTTGTAGAAGCCGCTTACTGCAAATAATTCTTTAGGAGCCGGGTACCATTCGTATCTTAAATCATAGTTAGTAATCAAACTTCTTTTAAGATCGGTATTCCCTTCAACAAGTTCGTTTGTAACAAAATCAAAATATGTGAAAGGAGCTAATTCCCTGAATTCAGGACGTGCCAATGTTCTGCTGTATGCAAATCTTAAATTCATTTTTTCGTTTATCAAATAAGTAACGTTAATACTCGGGAAAAAATCGTCATACTTAGCATTAACAGTTACCGGCTCGCTGGTCCGCGAACTTGAATTCAATTTTTGTATTGAATTTTCATATCTAAAACCGGTAACAATTTTTATTTCGTCTACCGGCTGGAAATCGAACATAAAGTAAGCAGCGTTGATTGATTGTTCTGCATCGTAACTATCGGTAGGCTGTGTAATTTCCGTAATCTCTATAAATGTGGGGTTAATATTTTCCGGCTGGAATACAACATCGATCCCTTGTTGAAGAATAGCGTCTTCAGCCGAAAAGTTACCGCCCGGAATATTTCTAAAACCAAAAATTCTCGCATCGAATTCTCTATCTTTCTTATCCAATGTATAACCGAATTTGAAAGAAGGCATATCTGGATTATCAAAAGGTTTAAGTGAGAAGTTTCCACTTACACCATAATTTCTATCATTAAGATTGCCGAAATACCGTGTGAGTAATGACTGGTCTAATAATAATCTTAAAGGATCGGATTCCTCTTCAATATCGCGCGCATAGATATATCTGCGTGCATCCGGCTCATCCCTTTTAGATGTTGAATAGTTGACGTTCCAATCAACTTTTAATCCGCTCAAAAAATTAAAATGATGTTCACCAATCAATTGGGAAGACTGCAAAGAGCGTGATACAAATCTTAGTGATGTTGTCTTTCTATATTGCGATGAGTAATTATGATATCCCTCGTAAATTGTTGTTTCATCATCGGCAGTTTGATTGTAAACATTTTTAAAACTTAGTTTATGATTGTTGGCAAACTTGTAGCTTAAATTAACAAGCGCTCCCCACGATATACTGTAAACATTGTTAGCTCCGGTATATTGATACCGTGGACCTTCGAAAGTGTAGCTTGCTTGTGATAGTTCTTTCAGATCGTTAGAGCTTGAATATGTTAAAGATGCGATGTAACCGAAAATATCATCACCGAAACTAAGTTTATTACCAAGGTTTAATTTGAAGCTGCCGTTAATAGGAGCGGTAGCGCTTTTTGTTTGCCAATTATTTGTGAATGACTGGCCCATTTGCTGAAGTTCAGTAGAACTAAAACTTCTGTCAATTCTTTCATTCGAAATTTCACCGGGTACTGCACGTGTACCGTCATCTATACCAAGGAAATCGGTTTTACCGCCGGGGTAATTTGTAATATTTTTGAATGTGGTGTTGGAGCTGTAGCCGCTTGTAGCACTGAGATCAAAAATAAATTTTGATGGGAATTCGATTGTGTTAATCTCTACTAATCCGCCGGTGAAATCTGCCGGTTTATCCGGGATAAATGTTTTTGAGGTTAATACATTTTCAATTAAACTTGCCGGGAAAAGATCATAAGCAAAACTTTTCTTTTCGGGATCAGTACTCGGTAAGTTCGAACCATTCAACATTGTATTGTTATATCTATCGCCAACACCGCGCACAAAAGCATATTTACCTTCAGAGATTGTAACGCCGGTCATTCTTTTCAAAACATCCGTTCCATCAGAGCTATTATTTTTGCTGATAAGTTCGGCGCTTAAACCATCGATAATGTTAAGAGAATTTTTTTGAATATTTAGAATAGCACCTTCTGTGGATTTTAATGCCTCGGCAGTGATAACAACTTCTTGTATCTCCGTTGTGGTTGGTGATAATTGAACATCAATTTTTGTGTCTTTGCCGGTTTCAACTTTTATATTTTCTACTACCGTACTTTGAAACGAAACAAAAGAAAACTTAACTGAATATATACCGGGTTCTAATCCTTTTATCTGGTAATATCCGTCAAGATCGCTTGATGTTCCGGTATTAGTGCCTACAACAATTATATTAGCACCGATAAGTACATCGTTGATTGACTTATCAATAACTTTGCCGCTTATCGAACCTTTTGTTTGGGCTGCAAGTGATAAAGATGATAACAAAATTATTAATGTAATTAGTTTGAACCTGGACAAAACTTTAAAACCCCAATTTGAATTGGTTAATACGTTCATTTCTCTCTCCTTCCAAAAGATAAAAATTGATGTGCAAAAGGTAGGTTTGCAATATTAACTGGCAGTTAAGGGTGTGTTAAGGATATGTTAAGTTTAGAAAGGTTAGGTGGATTCTTAAATCTTATTTGACTATTCCGAGATTAAATCCTGGCGTCCCCATTCAATAAATTTGTTTTTAATAAAATCGATAACTTTCTGGTGTTCTTCGCTACCGCTGCCCATTATATTAATCGGCTCGCCAAATGCAAATTTGACTTCCCTGGATGGGTCGATCTTGCCGAAATCTTTTAGAATTTTGCCATTTCCCCAGGTATCGGTAAGAATAGCGATTGGAATAATAGGTACATTATTTTTTTTGGCTAATTTTATTCCTAACGTATTAAACGCGGATTGGGAAAAAAATCCCGATCTCGTTCTTTGAGGAAAAATTACTATTGATTTGCCCTTCTTGATTTTTTCAGCGCCTTGTTCCAAGACTTTAATTAAATCTTCACGTGGATTGGTTCTGCTGACAACAATAGGATCTCTTGCAGAAGAGACCGGTCCGAACAAAGGAAACGTTGTTAACTCTTCCTTCATTATATAAACTATCTTTTTACTTTGATGAATAAATGCCGGGAATGCAAATGTTTCGAGAATGCTCATATGGTTGGAAACAAATATAACCGGTCCCGGTACTTTGCGAATGTTGTCAAGCCCCGTTACATGCAATCGAACACCGGTTCTCTCCAAACTCTTTACAATATCAATCGATGAATTGACCCAGTTGATGTCATCGTAGATATTTTTTTTTGCCTGACGGTTGCTGTAAAAAACGATTCTAACAAGGTGAAAAAAATAATAATAGAGTGACGGGAAAAACTTTTTATAAGATTTCTGTGGAGTTGTATATTCGTCATTAGCGCCAAGATTTGCCCAGTAATCGTGCATGAAGTACTTACTCAAATAGTTGCTTGAGCAAAAAATAAAAAAAAACTTGACGATAAAAAATTATTAATGCGAACCAGTTGTGCGAATTAGGAAATCAAAGCTTGGAAACTGTTGCAAAAAGGACCTCTTCAGAGAAACAGTTTATAAACTGAAACTTGTTTTTATTAACCCATCGTTTAAGAGAGGGTGTGAAAATTATGATTTGATACTTGAACTCATCCCCCATCCCCTTCTCTTAAATAGAGAAGGGGTGATGCTACTCCATTTTCAAAGTCCCTCTCCGTCAGACTGAGCAAAGTCGAAGTCAAGGAGAGGAATTTTCCCAAGGGGATGCCTTCGGCAGAACCCATATTACCACAATTTTTAATTTTGCCTCTATAATTTATAATTCAGAGAAGTGACCCTAACGGGATTCTCCCAAAGGGATGCCTTTGGCAGAACCCATATTACCACAATTTTTAATTTTGCCTTTATAATTTATAATTCAGAGAAGTGACCCTAACGGGATTCGAACCCATATTACCGCCGTGAAAGGGCGATGTCCTAACCATTAGACGATAGGGCCTAAAACTGGTCTGTTATTATTGAAATGTAGTTGTCCAAAAAGTAATTCAAAAAGGAATGACTTAAGAGGAACCCACATTAATACTTCAATACTTTTGAATTCTGCCTTTTTAATTTTTCATTCTTTAAAGAGTGACCCCAACGGGATTCTCCCATAGGGATGCCTTTGTGTAATTCTTCAGTATTTCGGTAACATCAGAGTTATATTTTAGTAATA
>DYJK01000033.1 GCA_020723165.1 Melioribacter roseus
AATACAAAAATAATATCATACTTAAAGCAGCAACACAAAATGACCTTTATACCCAGAGTGACAGAACAAGTTTAGAAGAAAAAGTCTGAATGGTGCTTGGTTTGTTTTACGATTGGTGAAGAGATTCTTCTCCGGAGGTGTCCTACGGACGCTCCGCTCAGAATTAGTGTGGGAAGATTTCATCAAGAAGATTTTTATCGAGCAAAATTTCTTCGAACGAAGAGTAGATAAATTTGGAATTGTGCGAAAGGGATTTGTAGCTGAGGTCCAATGTTTCTTTCTTTTTGGGATTGATAACAACTAGATCGGTCCCGGGTGTAATATGTTTTTTGAATAGAGCTTTGATGTGAAGGTCGGCATCGGAAAGTGAGTAGCCGATGAAAACAATTTTTTTTGTTACACGGATTTCCCGTGATGCTTCAACCAATAGCTGCTGTATGATCGGGTGATAAATAGTTTTCAAGTATGAGGGCGGAACGATCAATGTACTGAACTCGGTTCCATCAATAGGACAGCTATACTCGTATTCAAGGTTATCGGGATATGTATAGCCGAGGAACTTCCCTTTGTTCAAATCGATTTTTCTATCCCACGGTGTAAGCAAAGTTTGATTGCAGCAGTTGCAGTATTTCCAATTCAGACTGCCGTGCAGCTTAATAATTTTTATTGGTATCGGCGTGATCGATTCTTCTACCGGGACCGGTGCACGCGGATTAACCCAAAAGTTATATTGTGCAAGTTCGGGAAGTTTTTCGTAATTCATCAGGGGGATTGAGTAATCGATATAACAGTGATCTTTGAAATGGAAATCGAAAGCTTGTTCGAGCAGTGTATCGTAATTTAATGTGATAACAGATGAGTTTGGTACCCGGCTGATGAGTGTTTTCCAGAAGATATCGTAGTAGCCGCTGTTTTTATTTGTGTGAAAATTTACAATGTAATGGATCAGTTTAATCAGATACTCTTTTATGTCGCGTATCTTTTCGATCGAGTATTTCAGGTTAAGACTCTCATTGTGCTGTATAAAATAATCGAGAAATCCGAATACAGCTTCAAGCTGAGGGTAGTGATCGGAATGAACATTGTATTCAAAATTGTCTTTTATAAATTCAAGAACGATTCTGCCGATATCTGAATTTTCAATTTCTTCTATACCGCCGGAAATTATTTGGGGTAAGATATCTCTCTGCAGAGGTACTCCATCCGGGCGCGAAGCACCGGCACCAAGAACAAATACAATATCCCTCTTATGGGGGTAATGGAGAAACTTTAATGTTTTCAATTGTGATTAATTTATTTCTCTACAAAAGTAAAAATTTCGGATGCCAATTACTTTTAAATCATTATGAAACAAAGTTCTTAGCCGAAAGAAGCAAAGTTTGAGTTAACAGTTTAAAATTAACATTGAGAAAAAATGTATTGCGACTAATTTATTATGAAAGGTTAAACGGGAAAAATTATTTTGTGATTTCGATAAGAATCAGCTTCTTCCCTTTTTCATTGCGTGCGTTTGATGGTTTGTACGCTAATTCGAAAGTAGTAAATTTTTTTATGTGGGATTTGTATTTCATTTCGGCAGTTTTGAATTCATCGTTTAAGTCGCCCCCCTTAACAGCGGCTAAGTACGCCTTCTCTTTGATCAAGGGTAATGAATATCTGAAAAGTATAATCAACGGAACAGTGGCCCGGCTAACGACAAGATCAAACGTGTTTGTATATTTTTCTTTGAACTCATCGCTTTCAACTCTACAGTTTTCAGCGATTACATTATTCAACTTTAGTTTAGAAATGAACTCCTTCACGGCATCAATTTTTTTTGAAGTTGAATCGGCAAGTACACCCCGAAGCATTGGTCGTGTGATTGCTAATGGAATACCCGGAAAACCGCCGCCGGTACCGATATCCAAAAATTTTGTGATTTTGTTAGGAAGAAATTCACATAGAAACGAAGAGACGAACACATGATTTTCGATGATCTTTTGAACGTCGCGGCGTGAAATAAGATTAACTTTTGAGTTTTTATGAGCTACTAAAGATGCAAAATTAGCAAGTCTTTCAAGCTGATATTCATCGGGATTAATAGAATTTTCCCAAAAGAGCATTTTCAGTTCGCGCAGATACTGCTCTTGAAGATCCAACAAAGCCCTCGAGTAGAAAATTTAACTCCGCAAATATACTAATAAAACAGAAATATCTGAAGGGGTTACACCTGAGATTCTTGATGCTTGGCCGATAGAACGGGGTTTTACTTTATTTAGTTTTTCACGTCCCTCTGTTGATATAGATTTCAAGTTAGTATAATTAAAATTTAACGGGATTAATACATCCTCCAATTTTTCCATTTTTTCAATCAATTCTATCTGTCTTTGAATGTAACCATCATATTTGATTTCAATTTCTACTTGTTCAATAGTTTTTTCATCCAGAGCGAGTTTTGTAATGATTTCATTTCCGTTATTAAAATTTTTAAGGAGACCGGTTAAGGAAACTTCGGGACGCTTGGTTAAATGATCTAGTGATTCTGAATTGTCTAATTTTGAAGAACTTATTGATTCTAAATAATCATTAATTTTAGATGGTGTTATTTTCTGTTGTGTTAATGCATCTTTAGATAACGAAATAAAAGTCTCCCGTTCTTTCAGTTCATCATACATCTCCTTTGGTGTCAATCCGAATTCGTAACCATACTTTAATAATCTTCTATCGGCATTATCCTGGCGAAGAATCAGCCGGTGTTCTGCACGCGAAGTAAACATTCTATAAGGTTCATTGGTAGATTTACCAACAAGGTCATCAATCAAAACACCGATATAAGCTTCGCTGCGCTTCAAAACAAATTCTGGTCTGTTCTGAATTTTTAATGCAGCATTAATTCCGGCAACTATTCCTTGCCCGGCAGCTTCTTCGTAACCAGATGTTCCGTTAATTTGCCCGGCAAAGTAGAGACCTTGAATCAATTTTGTTTCTAATGTTAAATCAACCTGGTAAGGCGGAAAATAATCGTACTCAACCGCATAACCGGGACGAACCATTTCAACCTCTTCAAGCCCTTTAATTTTCCTCAACGCTTCAAACTGAATCTCTTCTGGAAGCGAAGTTGAAAAACCATTAATATAGATAAGATCGGAATCCAATCCCTCCGGTTCGAGAAAAAGCTGGTGTCTTTCTTTATCGGCAAAACGATTTATCTTATCTTCGATTGATGGACAGTAGCGAGGTCCCACTCCGTGGATTAATCCGGTGAACATTGGAGAGCGGTCAAAACCTTTTTCTAAAATTTTATGAACTGTTTTGTCAGTGTAAGTTATATGACAGCTCAATTGTGGTAAATAAGGAAAATCTTTTTCCGGGGTTCTAAGTGAAAACGGTTTGGGAGGGATATCACCCGGCTGCTCTTCGAGAATATCCCAATTAATAGTTTCTTTTTTTAGTCGGGGCGGAGTGCCGGTTTTTAATCTTCCGGATTCAAAGCCCATTTTTATTAAAGAATCTGTTAAGCCGATGGCTGGTTGTTCGCCGTACCTTCCCCCTTTTGTTGCATTCAAGCCGGTATGCATTAAACCATTTAAAAAGGTACCAGAGCAGACGATCAATGATTTACATTTTATTTCATTTCCTTTTACAGTTTTTATTCCGGAAATCTTCTTTCCCTCTTCAAGTGCTTCAACTATTGAGTCTTCAATTATCTCTATATTTTGTGTGGAGCTGACAAATCTAGCCGCAACTTCCGAATAGATTTTTCGATCATTTTGACTTCTTCCAGCCCATACAGCCGGCCCTTTCGATTTATTAAGAGTTCGGAATTGAATACCGGATTGATCGGCAATTAATCCCATAGCTCCGCCCAAGGCATCAATTTCGTGAACTAAATGTCCTTTTGCGCTGCCCCCAATAGCCGGATTACAAGACATTCTACCAAATGCGTTTTTGTCCATAGTTACTACAGCAACAGAGCATCCCATTTGAGCTGCCGCAACAGCAGCTTCTATGCCGGCATGTCCCCCACCCACAATAATTACATCGTAATACTTCATTTTTACCTTTCTATAACACTATCCTTTTCGTACAAAATAACCGGTTTCACATGAAACAAAGGAATGAAGAGTGTAGAATTTAATTTTGTATTCTTCGTTCGATTTCGTTTCACATGAAACATCTCATTTTCCAATGCAGAATTTTGCAAAAATATTATTCAAAATATCATCAGAAGTAACTTTTCCGATGATTTCTCCTAGAGAACTTTCTGCATTTCGAAGATCAACCGAAATAAATTCACCGGTTAATCTCTCGTTAATGGATTTCTTTGCACTTTCAAGATGATATTTAGCTTTCTTGAGAGAATTGAAATGCCGGAGATTAGAAACTATTGCTGATTTCTCAGAATAAATTTTTGTTCCAATAGCTTTTTCTTTTAGTTTTTCAAAAAGTGTTTCAATTCCATCGCCGGTCTTTGCAGAGATACCAACATCAAACCTTTCATCATGAATCTCTTTAATATCAATTTTATTTACTGCGGTCAGTATTCTATTTTTTTCAGTAATTCCAGTTAACTCCTCATACAAATCACTACTAAAACCTACAGTAGCATCATTCAAAAATAAAACGATATCAGCATTTTGAACTGCCTCCCGGCTTCTGTTCACGCCTTCGATCTCGATTGCATCAACACTAGTTCTAATTCCAGCGGTATCAAATAACCTGAACAAAATTCCATCTATGTTTAGTTCTTCACGGATAATATCGCGAGTAGTACCCGGTATTTCGCTTACAATTGCGCGCGCTTCTTTCAAAAGATAGTTCAACAACGAAGATTTCCCAACATTCGGCTTCCCTACCAGCGCAACGTTTACCCCATCTTTTATTATTCGTCCAAATGAGTAACTCGCAAGCAGCCGGTCAATTTCTGATTCAATACTATCTATATTAGAAAGGATTTCTTTCAGGGACATGAATTGAAGATCTTCTTCAGCGAAATCTAATTCTAATTCAATTAATGAAGATGTGTTGATGAGAAGTTCTCTCAGCTGATCGACTTTCTGAGAAAGCAATCCATCCAATTGATTCCGGGCGCCGCGGAGTGAAGCTTCTGTATTTGAGTTAATTACATCGGCAACGGCTTCGGCTTGTGCGAGATCTATTCTTCCATTCAGAAATGCACGCTTTGTAAACTCACCAGGTTCTGCCAAACGAACATCTTGATCTATCAACAATGAGATTATTTTTTGAACAATTAACGGACTGCCGTGAGTGCTTATTTCTATCGAATCTTCACCCGTATATGAATTAGGTAAACGGAAAATTGAAATTAAAACATCATCAACCGGTTCATTATCCTGATCATAAATTTTTCCGTAATGGATTGTATGGCTTGCCGAATCTGAAATAGGTTTTTTGCCTTTGAAGATTTTGTCAATCGCTGAAAAACTATTTGGTCCGCTGATACGAATAATAGAGATTGCACCGATTCCGGGTGGCGTTGCTAATGCAACAATTGTATCTTCGTTTTGTGATATTAATTGTGTCATATTATTTTCTTTGGAGGTTGCAAAATTATAATAATTGGTTAGTACTAACAAGAAAGTATTATTGCAGAAAATAAGAATATCACGAGATATATTATTACTAATTCGAACTATAATAATTAGTAATGTTTTCCCCGGGAAACTTTCGAAGAATATTTTTTGAATGAACGTTAAATTAGCATTGTAAAATTCTGGTGAATTAATATGGCATACAATTTCAATAAGTTTACCGTAAAAGCACAAGAGACTATTCAAAATGCAATCGAGATTGCTCAGAACTACAACAATCAAATTGTTGAGCCGGAACATCTGCTTGCCGCTATTCTGCAAGATCAAACAAATGTCGGTTTTACTATTATTCAAAAAGCCGGCGGTAATATCAATCAAATGAAAATTAAAATTGGCGAGTTGCTTGAAAAACTGCCAAAAGTAACCGGCTCCGGAATTGGTAACCAGCAGCTATCAATTAACACGGCTAAAATTTTTGACAACTCGGTGGATGAAACAAAAAATCTGAAGGATGAATATGTATCGAACGAGCATATTCTTTTGGCTTTGAGCGAAGATAAGACTTCTGCCGGAAAACTTTTGAACGATAACAGTATAAACAAAAATGTAATTCTATCTGCGCTGAAAGATATTCGAGGAACACAGCGGGTTACATCACAAAACCCGGAAGACACATATCAAGCTTTACAAAAATATGGACGAGCTCTCAACGAACTAGCACGAACGAATAAACTCGATCCGGTAATCGGGCGTGATGAAGAGATCCGCCGTGTACTTCAAGTCCTATCACGCCGAACGAAAAACAACCCGGTCTTGATAGGCGAACCCGGCGTTGGTAAAACAGCAATTGCCGAAGGAATTGCACACCGCATTGTTGCCGGTGACGTTCCCGATACGCTAAAGACAAAAAGAATTGTTGCACTTGATATGGGTGCACTTGTTGCCGGAACTCAATTCCGGGGACAATTTGAAGAACGTGTTAAAGCCGTTGTTAAAGAAGTTCAAGAATCGGATGGAGAAATAATCCTATTCATTGATGAATTACATCTTCTCGTCGGTGCCGGAAAAACCGAAGGCGCAATGGATGCAGCAAACATTTTGAAACCGGCTCTTGCACGCGGTGAACTTCATGCGATTGGCGCTGCTACCCTTGATGAGTATAGGAAATATATTGAGAAAGATGCCGCACTCGAAAGAAGATTTCAACCGGTACTTGTCACCGAACCAAACGAAGAAGATTCAATTTCTATTTTGCGCGGATTGAAAGAGCGTTACGAAGTTCATCATGGCGTACGGATTACCGATGGTGCAATTGTAGCGGCAGTTCAGCTTTCCAATCGTTATATCACGGATCGTTTTCTTCCAGACAAGGCAATCGATCTGATAGATGAATCAGCGTCTAAACTTCGAATTGAAATTGATTCAATGCCCGAAGAACTTGATGCGATCGAACGTAAAGTAAAACAATTAGAAATAGAACGTGAAGCATTAAAACGGGAGAAAGATTCTGAATCGGCAGCACGGCTTGAAGAGCTTCAAAAAGAATTGAGCGAGCTTCAAGAAGAGCGGAATAGATTGAAAGGACATTGGCAGCTAGAGAAAGAGAAGATTCAAAAAATACGTTCGATGAAAAGTGAAATTGAAAAAGCAAAAACAGATGCCGATAGATTCGAGCGAGAAGGAAATCTCGGCAAAGTAGCCGAACTCAGGTATGGCCTGATAAATGAACTCGAACGGAAAATGAAAAAAGAAACCGAAGAATTAGCTGTGATACAAAAGAGCAGTAAGATGCTGAAAGAAGAAGTCGATGCCGAAGATGTTGCCGAGGTTGTTGCAAAATGGACCGGTATCCCGGTAAGCAGAATGCTTGAAAGTGAACGTGGCAAACTTTTAAGGTTGGAAGAAGAACTTCACAAAAGAGTCGTTGGTCAGGATGATGCTGTTGCCGCTGTTGCAAATGCAATCAGGAGGTCGCGCGCCGGTCTGCAAGATACAAACCGCCCGATCGGATCATTTATTTTCATCGGTACAACGGGAGTAGGGAAGACAGAACTTGCACGCGCACTCGCTGAATTTCTTTTCAACGATGAACACGCAATGGTGCGGATTGATATGAGTGAGTACATGGAAAAATTTTCAGTGTCACGTTTAATTGGTGCGCCTCCCGGTTATGTAGGTTACGATGAAGGTGGGCAGCTAACTGAAGCCGTACGGCGCAGACCATACTCTGTTGTTTTGCTTGACGAAATAGAGAAAGCACATACCGATGTGTTTAATATTCTTCTTCAAGTTTTGGATGATGGGCGTTTAACAGATAACCAGGGGAGAACGGTTGATTTCAAAAATACAATTATAATTATGACTTCTAATCTCGGTTCGCATTTGATCCAGGAAAAACTTTCCGACATTGATGAGAATAATTTTGATTACATAATTGGCGAACTTCGCGTTGATCTATCCGAACTTTTAAGGAAAACAATCCGCCCGGAATTTTTGAACAGAATTGATGAGATTGTTCTCTTCAAACCATTGCTAAGGAGCGAGATCGAAAAAATTATTGATCTGCAATTACAGAGAGTTGGAAAAATGCTTGCAGAAAAAGGGCTCCAGGTTGAAATGGAAGAAGGGGTAAAAGATTTCTTGATGCAGCATGGATACGATGTTACATACGGCGCTCGTCCGCTCAAACGCACTATTCAAAGATATTTAATCAATCCGCTTTCTGCCGAACTGCTGATGAACAAGTATGAGGATGGTGATACAATTGTTATTCGTTATCCCGGTGCCGGGAATTTAGCGTTTGGAAAGAAATGATAACAGCCCCTCTGTTTGAATAGGGGAATAGTAGAAGTATGAACACGGTCTTACTATCCCTCACGTGAAAGCAGATCTTTGTTGATAAATAAAATCTACAAAGAGAAAAACTTTAAGTTGCTAGCCGCTTATACTTTATCCTTGGGTCCTTCCGTTTAGCTTAATGAGAAAGTAGAGTACGCTTCCATTTGGTTTGACAAAGGATATTGTGAAAGCTAAGTTGCATTAACAAAAAAATGTGAACCGGGAATATCATTATAAGTAATTTAATCAGCAGCTGTTCGTTAGAAATCTGCAAGACCGGTTAAGGGAAAATATAATCAAGGTGGTTAATGAAATTACTTAAGAATAATACCTTCCTCTTAATTCTGTTTTTAACAATTGTATTGCTAACGCTGTTTTTAAATCTATTCCTCGGTGTATATCCCATTCTTAATCTTATTAAGTATATGGAAAGTAATAATTATGGATGGGCAATACCGTTAACAGTTTTATTTCTTGTGGGGTTGTGGCTGATAAAAAGAAATATGCAAAGAAAGATTATCAATGAGCGGATTGAAATATTTAATGCAACCATGCGTACAATGCAAGATATTCTTCAAAACTCGGCTTCCTCGATGCAACTTTTGGTACTGGATATGAAAGACGAGGGAATGCATGAAGAAATAATAAGAAAAGCGGAAAAAAATATTGATGAGTTAAAAGCAGTAATTAAAACATTAGCAGCAATTGATCCAACGACAATTGAGTTGAAAGAGCTGAATCGAAATCTATCGGTAATAAAAATGAACGAATAAATTCAGCGTTGTTAGTTATTATAATTGTAAAACCGCATTGTAATTAAGTTTATATACAAAAAATGAGTCCAATATTTTTTAGATCACCCACCGAACTGAGAGACTGGTTTAAACAAAATCATTCTTCCGAGGATGAGCTGTGGGTTGGTTACTACAAAAAAAGTTCCGGCAAGCCGGGCATAACATGGCAAGAATCAGTAGATGTAGCGCTCTGTTTCGGATGGATCGACAGTATCCGAAGAAGTATAGATGCTGTCAGCTATAAAAATAGGATTACTCCGCGGCGACCTGGAAGCAATTGGAGTGCTATCAATATTAAACGCGCTAATGAATTGATTGAACAAGGACTAATGCATGAAGCCGGACTGAAAGCGTTTGAAGCGAGAAAGAAAAATAAATCTGCAATTTATTCAAATGAACAAAAACGCGTAGAATTAGAGGAGCCGTACAATAAAATTTTCAAAAAAAACAAAAGAGCATGGAAATTTTTTCAGTCAATGCCGCCATATTACAGAAAAACTGTTAACTGGTGGATTGTTAGTGCAAAGAAGGAAGAGACTCGTTTGAAGCGTTTGCAAAAACTGATTGATTGTTCTGCACAAGAAAGAAAAATACCGGAGATGCAAATTGGTAACAAAAACTAAAAATGATTTGTGACCAGCTTTTAAAGAGATTGTCTCGAAAGTAAAATTTTTTAAAGAATAGCACGCGGATAAAATCAGATTTAAACAGATTTACGCAGATTTTTTAATTGAACGATTACTTTCGAGACAATCTCAACAAGGGTCGGGTTAGTTTTCTCTCTGCGCACTTTGCGAAAAATCTTTTCCCGAAGGGATGGCTATGCCAGCATTCTCCGCGTTAAAATCTTCACTTTTTGTTAGTTAATAATCACTGTCTCTTCATCAAGCTTTTCTCTGCATCTTAATTTATATTTCACTGTAATTAAAAATTCCCTATGCAAAAAATGGCTTCATACTGCCTTCTTCTTTTTCTCATTCTCCCCAAAATAATTTTTTCCTTTGCAGACACACTTTACACAGACAAGTGCAAGCTCGGTGTTGAAACACTCGCAAAAAAAGATACAGCAGCGGCAGTTCATTACTTCAATCAATCTATAATATTGTATAACGACGCACCTTCATACTTCGAGCTTGGTAAACTTACATATTCGTACAAACCGATTGCCGATATAGGCACTGCATTCGATCACGTGTACGAAGCAGTTGAACTCGATCCGCAAAATATTGAGTACCGGCTCTACCTTGCATTCTTACGAGAAGAACGTTACTACGATAAACGTATAAACTTTTTGCAGAGAAGTTATGCCGCAACTGATTACCAGGATATTTTAAAGATGGACAGCACTTGTGCCGCAGCGTGGGCAAACCTTGGCAGATTGAAAGCAGAAGACTTCTGGGAGTACCAAACATCGGAATCAAAACTCGATACCAACAAGGCAATCGATCCAACCGAAAGATACGCACACGAAGGGGATGTTGAAGCCGAGCAGTTTAGAATAGAGTATGAATACAAGAAACAAGATTACGGTCTGCTCAGCTATTCAGGTTTTGTACTGGAAGATTTTCTTCAAGCAGAAAATTCACTTATTCGTGCCATAAAATTTAACCCGGCGCTGGCAAGCTCAAGCCTCGATCTCGCAAAACTTTATTACTCTGTAAAAAATTTCGGGTTTGCAATTACTGTTTTAGAAAATGCTGTTAAGCACGATTCAACAAATAAAGATTATCATTTGTATCTCGGTCTGTTTTATTACTCGGTTAACCTGATTACAAAATCGGAAAAGGAATTCTCGAAAGCTTTTTTGCTAATGAACAAAAAGGAGAGAGACGATTACACATACAATTCCGTATTGATGATGATAGAACAAAGATTTCCGTACAAGCTTGAATCACTGCCGGGCGAACAAGTTAGGGATATTATAAAACTTTTCTGGCAAATCTACGATCCGCTCTACATTACCGATCAAAACGAAAGAATAGTTGAGCATTATGTGCGGATGGTTTATGCAAATATGTTTCTAGGATCGCGTAAACTTGAAATTGCCGGCTGGCAGACAAACCGCGGTGAAGTAGCATTGCGTTACGGAATTCCGCCGCGTGTTATCCGCTACCGCGATGATATTCAACTCGGACCCAAAACCGAAGTATGGGAATACGGCGACAAATCTTTTGCATTCACCGATCAATTTAAAAACAATGAATATGAATTCGCACTAGAACACAGATCGCAAGTTCCGATCAATACATTTGAAGAGATAAAGAAACTCCGCAAAGAAAAATTCCAGGAGTATCATCCAAAGTTTGAAGGACACTCATTCAACGCATCAAAAAATTTTTACCAGTTCCGCTCGCAGAAAAACAAAACTGATCTCTATGCTTGTTATTCAATCAATCTGCAAGATTCTCTGCAAGGGGATTATTATTTCAACAAGGGTCACCGTGCCGGGCTTTTCTTTTTTGACAAGAACTATTACAAAATATTTGAGAGCAAGAAATCGTTTCCTTTTGAACCGGGGAAAAATAAGATAGTGAAGACGCTCTATTCACCGGCGTTGCCCGATTCGGGATTTATCTCTTTTGAAATTCTGCGCAATAATGATATGGGTGTTCATGCGCTCAAAGAGAAATTCACAATCAAAAACCTTTCAGGCGGCACACTTGCGCTGAGTGATATAGTTCTTGCCGATCGGCTTTCAACCGATTCAAATTTTGTAAACGGTTTTGAACGAAAAGATATTTCTCTACTGCCAAATCCGGGAAATTACTTCGGCACAAACAATCTTCCGTATCTCTATTATGAAGTTTACAACCTAAAGAAAGGGGAGGATAACCTTACTAATTTTGAACAAGAAATTACAATCGAAAGTGCCGAAGAGAAGAGCGGCTTTGAAGAATTTTTAAGTTCGATTGGAAGTCTATTTGGTCTGGGCGGAGCGGACAAAATTACGCTCACTTCAAATTATCAAACGTTTGAGACCGATCCGCAAATTTTTCTGCAGATTGATATGGGCGAATACGAACCGGGCAATTATAAAATTACTCTGCTCGTAAAAGATAACTTTGGCGGAATAGAAACTGCAAGAACTGCTTTATTTTATTGGGAAAAATAAATTAATTCTCTTCACTATTAATTAAACCCGTCCCGCTCTTTTTTGTGGGATCCTTTTTAAGCGGTTATATGGCACTTAGTGTTTTAATTTGGTTTCCAGGCTTTTAAGAAATTCTTCGGCAGTTAGAATATCTATTTTGCTACGCTTATAATCTATTTTATTTCTAGTAATAATAAGTGTAATGCCATTATTTACTGCTGTGAAATACTGAATTGCATCCTCAAAATCATTGAATTCAGAATTAAGGGATTGTTCTATTACTCTTTCATCTATTGGTAGAATATTTATTAGAGTTTTGAGTTTCCTTAAGCTTTTTAAAGCTAATAAATTTGTAGTTTGTTTCTTCAGAAGATAGTGGAGATTTGCAAAGATAAGTGGGGATGTGTAAGCAATAATTTCATTTTGATCAATTAACGTAAATAATCGAGCTGCGTGAATATAGTGTGGTTCTCTTTCAGCGAGTAAATCTAATATTATATCTGAATCAACAAAAAGTTTAATCATTTGGAATATTTTACTTCAATGTAATTTCTATAAATCTCTTTCAAATTAATATTTTCTGGTAATTTGATAATCCCGGAAAGTTCAAGAACATTTGGTGATATTTCAACTTCTGTGATACTTTCTTTATCAGACTTGTCAGACGCGGCTGATATCAGATTAAAATACTTTTCAACCATTACCGAGAGACTCTGTTTATTTTTTTGAGCATATTTTTTAGCACGATCAATGGCTTTTTTATTGAGCTTTAACGTTAGTTTGGTATTCATCTAATTCCTTTCAAATAATACGTAAATTATCTTGGAATAAGATACGTATCGTTAATCCAATTTTCAAGTTCAGCTTTTAGACATTTAACGGCATGTTATGTTTGGCTTAGCCATCCCTTCGGGAAAAGATCAACCCACCTATTAGTTCTCACCGCACATGGCGGATCTGTTGATTATGAGTATGCCCCGTAAGCGGTTTGGTTGCGCTACTTTAACAATATGATTTTCCTTGTAAATAAATAATCTCTTGTTGATAACACTACGAAATATATCCCCGATGCTTTTTGTTTTGCATTCCACACCAATTCATACTTACCGGGATATTTTTCTTTATGCTCAATTATCTCTGTCAATTCACCCAATGAATTAAATACTGATATGTTAACAAAACTTGTCCGTGTTATTTCATACTCTATTTTAGTTGCCGGATTAAATGGGTTGGGATAGACCGATATTATTCTACAGTTCTGCGGAATGGATTTTAAGTCATCTTCAATCCCCAAGCCCGTACTTTTCGCAAGAAAATTCTGTACTAATGAATCAACGTAAATTCCATTTCGTTTAACTTTTAGTTTTATTTCAAAGTTATATATCAGGTCTATAGAAAATGCTGAATCAAACGGGACTATTTCCGGAATATTTTGTGGTTTTGGCTCTTGATGAAAATACAATTCATAAATATCATTTTGTTCCTTATGAGAGCAAATGAAACCTACCATCTTTGAAATATCAATTTGATTTCCCGAACTGTCTTTGCAGAGAATGAACGAATTAAAACCGGCAGTAACTCTTATTGTGTCGGAATCTATTCCGGCGTGTATTTTAAAAATCATCTCCGGGGGCGTGCAGCCGCTGATTATTTTTACCGTATCAACCTTTGGCACAAAAGTGATGTTTTGGGAAAGACTAATTGAATAAGAAATAATTAAAACAACAATCAATAAAAATGTTTTCTTCATAATATTATTTGGCTGTTAATACTGCCATGGTCTTTAAATTTATCCCGTGCTTTTTATCGGGGCGGTCGGCTTGGAAAACTTGTTAGGCTATTTGCATATATATTTCCATTTACTAAACAGGTTCTATTTAAATAAATCAGCCTGAATAGAAAACTTCAAAAGAGAGAACGCATTTTTAACTGCCAATATCCGAAAGCTCCCTTTTCCTACTACATCAATCTTTTTCTTCCTTTTATCAGCAAAATCCGATATTCCCCTGATGGCTATTGTTTTTGGTGCAGTACTTTGGATAAATGCTGCATCATAAACACCTGATGATTCCATTTCAATTGCAGCAACTTTACGATTAAAACCTTTAATCCAATTTATAAATGTTATTCCTTTTGCGACAGCTGGACCACTTCCTAATATTTTATCATCTCCTACTATTAGTTTGCATTCTAATGGGAAATTGAGACCAATTTTTTCTAATGCACTTTTGGTTTCTTCATCAACGATCATACAACTTTGTTTTTTTATTAGTTTTGTCCACCTCTTGAAAACTGTTTCGTTACTAGTTCTAAGTAGCTGAAATCTATTAAGTAGACGAGGATTAGTAGGTAATTGATTACCAGATGGAACAAATGATAAACTCTCACTCCCAGAAATCTCTGAATTTGCTAAATACTCCAAAACACTATCTGGGATAAATACATCACCTGGTTGAAGGTCATTTGTTATCGACCCAGCTATTCCAATTACTACTACGTTTTTCGTTTTGTATTTAGTTAAAATTGCAGACATAATATTTCCAGAACGTGTATTTCCCATTTTACCAGCTGGAATTATAGCAACTTTGTATGTTTTATCTGCGCTGAAAGATTTCAGATTACCATAATAAATTGATATCGCTATATCATCAAGTTCATGGGCTTTAAAACCTTTGCCGAATATATCAATTAAATGATCAAACTCTTCTTTTAGAGCGACGTATACAACTATATCAATTCCACCATCGAACTTGTTTAGCCACGATTCATCAGAATTTCCCAGTTTATCGAATGTTTTATCAAATGAAGCAATAGCCATACGGTTTAGAGAATCTATTATCATAGCTCTATCAGATTTATACGATGACGTATCGCCATAAAGTCTAACTTGGTTCATATTTTCAGTTAGTCTACTTCGCAGAATATTAAATGTCGGTAAATCGGTACTACTAATCTTCTTCGACATTATTTCTAAGCTTATTTCATAAATATCAAATATATTTTTCATGAAAAATCCTTATCTATCTAAATGTTTATAATTCCTGTCCATACTTGAGAAAAAGAGCAATCAAAGAATTTATAACCTAAACTTTCTTGCCATCCAAATTCAGCATAGACTGATTTCTCTACTTCAGAAAGCTGTTGTACTCTTAATCCAAATACAATTTCCACAACATCTTTAAGAATACGAAATAAAGTAAAACGTATTTGGGGGTCAATAGAGGAATACTTAATAGAACTTTTAGGAAAATAATACCAACATCTATGGATAGTGATACCTTTGGGTGGCAACTTTGTTATCCAATAATGAGGACCAAAAACCATTTCAAGAAGCACATCACTTTCTCGAATTATTAAAGTGCCACTAATTGAAGGTATTTTGTAAGGGCTAATATTTGCTTTTACTATTTGTGTGTTGTTAAGTTTTTCAATTGCCGCAACAGCGCCGTTAACATCAATATCTAAATGCCGAAATAGCAATTGCTCTTCATTAATATCCATGTAGCGTAAAGAAAGTTTCCAACCATCCTTAATTTTTTTTTCACATAAATTCATAAAATCTTTTAGATCATTCGGAAGAATAAATTGAAAGGTTTCATAAATCGGCAATCCAATTGTATTTGCCAATATAATAAGTCTTTCTGTTTTGGATGATTCTTCTTTTAAAAGTGCATGAGCAAAAAGACTATCCTCGTTTACATTTTTTTTAATCATTCTCGCCCAGTAATTCATACTAGTATCTTGTCCGGTCAAAGTATGTAAATCATTTTTGAGCATATATAATTCTCCGATCAATTAAAACAATCAACTAACATGAGCTACTGTTAAAAGTATTTGTAACCTGAGGTGGATTACCAAGATTGCTAATTATTTTTAACATACTATCATCAAAACTGTTATATAGTAACGGGTATCTAATATCATTTAGAATACATGATTTAATAAATCCGTCGGTTGTTACTCGTAGATGTATTTTTGCACATATTTTACATTCACGAAGTCGACAATGTGACTGAAAGAAATAGATTTTCGGTTTATCATTTATTAAACCATAATATTCAGCTAGATTTACGATTAACCCTAATTTCATGGAAAATCTATCCAAAAGTTTCTTAGTCATTGAAATAAACTCATCACTGATTTTCGAATGTATTGAATTGTCACAAATTTCTAAAATTTTTAAAATGATCTCATTTTCTATACACCAAAATGCTAATTTTTCTAAACGAGAATAATCTCCGTCGTAGACACAAGCGATACTCACTTTTTGACCTAACTTTTTAAGAGTAAGAATATGTTCCAGAATTAATTCTGATGATAAACCATTTTTTGAATCTTTGGATATTTTTCCGTCAGCGTAATCAACTCCAATAACAAGATCATCTATTAATCTATCGGTCACAATAGGAATGAGTTTATCTAAGAGTATTCCGTTTGTATTGAAACCAACAGTTGGAATAGCAAGCTCTTTTTTTAAAAGTCGAAGCATATTATAGCAATCTGGATGTAGCAGTGGTTCACCACCTGTTAATCTGACCTTAATTAATCCATACCGTAAAGCGTTTGTAACTATGTATCGTAGGTGCTCAATATTCATATACTTCGATTTGATATCACCTTGTCCCTCATTATGACAATAAGAACAATTCATATTGCAGATATCTGTAATTGAAATTCTAAGGTAACCCGAAGGGATATTCATATGCGTATAGCTATGAACCTCAACTGGTATATCAAGTTCGTTGCGTAGTTTATTTTCCAATATTATTTATCCTCTTTAAAAAGATTGTTACTTTGTAATAAGTGCTTCACCACGTTTAATTGTTTTAAGTAGTTTTTCTGCTTTATAAGTGTTTCTTGGCATCAGTATTTCATTTTTGAGTAGATTATAAGCATGTTGTGCTACAAGCAAAGCTTCTGGATCTTTAAGAATATATAAACTTTTCGATAATTCTATATCAGCCATTGCCTCTCTATACGTTTTTAATAAGCTAAATTCTTCTCGAAGAAACGTAAGTGCAATAATCCTACTTTTTGATTTAAGTTCCTCATTTTTTGCTTCGACAAACATTCTTTTCAAGTGTACTTTATGTTCATCTATCCCAGTGAGCCGTTTTCTTGCTTCCTTATAATATTCTATTGCTAAGTTGATGTTTCCTTTATTCTCATATAGTTCGGCCAAGTAATTATAAAATACTCCAGTCTCTCTATAGTTTTTATCTTTATTGAAATACTCCAATGATTTTTTTAATAATTTTTCAGCCCCCTCAAGGTTCCCAATACTCATTAGCCGGTAAGCATCACCTTTGGCCAATATTGAGCCACAAAACTTATAATC
The DNA here is from genome assembly GCA_020723165.1 of Melioribacter roseus. Classification (GTDB taxonomy): domain Bacteria; phylum Bacteroidota; class Ignavibacteria; order Ignavibacteriales; family Melioribacteraceae; genus DYJK01. The sequence goes on from DYJK01000033.1 coordinate 17,593, forward strand.
CTTTTCTTTTTTACTTAACTTTAACATTTGTTTAGATATAACAGTCCCATCTTCCCATAACTCTCTTGTACCAGTAAAATAAAGTATCTGCCAATAGAGATTTTTTGCCTCTTCATATTCTCCATTTTGAGCAAGGGATGAAAATTGATTTAATAAGTTACTATAATTACTTGCGATCTTTGGAAAACGAGTCCATGCATTAAGTGGAAGTAATTCTATTGATGAGGGTTGAGATTGTCTTGTTTTGTTTAAAATAATATTCGAATCATTTTTACTTATTTCACATAAATCGTTAAAAGAATAATTGAGAACCTCAATTGATAATTTATTTAGTTCATATATAATCTTTGCTCTATCTGTCTTTTGTATTTCATTATCACCATACAATTCGGATTCTTGAATATTTTCATTTAGCCTTTGCTCAAAAGTTAATGCTGAAAAGTAATACTTGTTTTCGCGACCGATCATATTTATGAGAATATTCAATCCTCTTTTATAAACGTAAAAAGGATGTTCCGAATATTCTTTCATAATCGCTTCCTAAATATTTCCCAATAGTAAACTGATAATATTATTCAATAGCCGAACATATACTTATACAGAATACTCCTCATTCATACTTTGTATGAATGGTAGTTCGTACTGATTTATGTCTTAATACTGTGTACTGCTCTTTGTTACAACATTCAACTAAATTGATCTGCCCACGGCGCGGTTGTTAAAGGATCGGGGTGGTTCGGGCGGAGAAATATGGAGGAAGGTTAACATCTACACTCCTTAAATACTGGACAAAATTTAACTCGTACAGAATTTTTTGTCAATCAATTTATTTACCGCAGCAAACTTTCCTCTCTGTCTCTTCGTGTCTCCGTGGTAATCTTTTATCGAATGTTAAGAAATAAAAATGGCGCAACGTAAAATAAAATCCCCTTTGATGCAGATTCAAACATGTCCTCTAAATAAATCGTATAATTTCTCATATTGAAATAGCATGATTCATTATAGAATTTTTTATACCTGGTTTAACAACAGATTTCATTACTAGATCAACATTAATTCCTATTCTATCCGTAAGAAAATTTTCCAATTCGATAAACTTCAGTAGTCCCGGAACTTTCGAAAACGTAACCAATAAATCAAGATCGCTTGCAGAAGTTTGTTTGTCCCTCGTGTATGAACCAAAAACCTCAACTGATTCTACGTAGAATTTCTCTTTTAAAATTGGATTCAATTCTCTTAGCAGAACTAATATTTTTGATAAATCTTTTTTCATAATGAAAAGATGCAATAATTAAACTATTAATTCAATAATGACTTCATATATTAGTACTGATGTAACACGGCTATAGCTGCAAGGGATTATCCGGCAGCCGGATTGAGTTCACAAATGGTTTAACACATAAATATGAAATTAGAACCGACGACCTTTTCTCTCTGTTTCTCCGTGCCTTTGTGGTTATGTTGTCCTTTTACTCTACTCCTAAGTAGCTAGCCACGGGTTATTAGTTTTTATTTGGTATTTTTGAGAAGAAATTTTTACACATCTGTTTAAAAGGAGAATAACGATGCACGAGAAAAGCCAGGTTCTATTGAACAAAGCTGTTGCAGACGAACTGCACGCAGTACACCAGTATATGTATTTCCATTTTTTATGCGATGATATGGGCTATGATTTGATCGCCAATCTATTTAAGAAAACTGCTATCGAAGAAATGCTTCACATCGAAAGACTTGCCGAGAGAATTTTATTTTTGAAAGGTGAAGTAGAAATGATTGCCGCACACCCGGTCGAAAAAATCCACGATGTGAAAGGTATGCTGAAAAAAGCAGCACAGATGGAACATGAAAGCGCAAAAGAATACAACGTGTGGGCAAATGAATGTTCCGCCAATGCAGATTCTGTTTCAAAGCAATTGTTTGAAGGTTTAGTTGCAGATGAAGAACGCCATTTCGATCAATACGATACCGAAACGGAAAATCTCGAAAAGTTCGGCGACCGCTACCTGGCATTGCAGTCAATCGAAAGAAGCAAAACACTCAACACCGCACCGGGCGTTACAGCGCAATAATAGGTAACTATGAAATTTGCACGATGGGTTTTTATAATTGCCGGGGTGTATGGAATTGTTGTTGTTACCCCACTCTATTTTTCCGAATACCAAATCGGTTTGGATTACCCTCCGGCAATTACCCATCCCGAATACTTCTACGGATTTGTTGGTGTTGTTCTCACTTTCCAGATTCTTTTCCTGGTTGTAGCAGTTAACCCGGTACGCTACAGAATTATTATTCTTCCGGCAGTGATTGAAAAATTTTCTTACGCTGTAGCTATATTCATTTTGTTTGCACAGCAGAGAGTTCATGCTATGGTTCTAAGCAGCGGAATAATAGATTTAATTTTAGGCGTGATGTTTTTAACAGCATTCTTCAAATCGAAAGAGAAAAAGGAGAAGGAAATTCCTTCCATCGGCAGCCAGGAAGAAAATAAATAAAATAACTCCGGCATTCACCGGCAGCAGATAACCAACCAAGAATTATTATCCTTCATATCAAAATTAAAGTTATCTTTAAAGTAATAATTAATAGGAAAAGTAATGATTTCATTTGAAGAACTAGGTGTAGAAGAAAATATAATCCATGCAATTAAGGAACTCGAATTCGAATCACCGATGCCGATCCAGGAAAAAGTAATTCCCCATTTGATGAAAGAAAAATCAGAAGATATAGTTGGACTAGCACAAACCGGTACCGGTAAAACAGCCGCTTTTGGAATTCCGATCATTCAAAAAGTTGATACAAGTAATAATAAAGTTCAGTACCTGATATTAAGCCCGACCCGCGAACTATGCCTCCAGATTACAGACGACCTTGCAAGTTTTGCTAAGTATAAACCCGAAGTAAAGATTGCCGCTGTGTTTGGCGGTGCAAGTATCGAAAGACAAATTCAGAAAATTCAAAAAGGTGTACATATTGTTTCGGCAACTCCCGGCAGATTGGTTGATCTTATCAATAGATTGATTGTTGATCTATCCAAAGTAAAAACTGTTGTGCTTGATGAAGCAGACGAGATGCTCAACATGGGTTTCCGCGATGATCTCGAAACAATTTTGCAAGAAACTCCAAAGCAGAAGAACACTCTATTGTTCTCTGCAACTATGCCTAAAGAAGTTATGGCAATTGCCAATACATACATGAATGACCCGGTTGAAATAACTATCGGTAAACGGAATGCCGGTGCGGAAAATGTTGAACACATAGCTTACCTTGTTCATTCAAGGGAGAGATACCTTGCGCTAAAAAGAATTGTGGATTTTCACCCTGAGATTTATGGAATTGTCTTTTGCAAAACACGCGTTGAAACTCAAGAAGTTGCAGATCAGCTGATGAAGGACGGGTATAATGCGGATGCTCTGCACGGCGAGCTTTCCCAGCAGCAGCGGAATATTGTAATGAATAAATTCCGCAACAAACATATACAGCTTCTTGTTGCAACGGATGTAGCCGCACGCGGACTCGATGTGGAAAATTTAACCCATATAATTAATTACAACTTACCGGAAGAGCTTGAAATTTATACACACCGCAGCGGAAGGACCGGCCGCGCCGGAAGAAAAGGTGTTTCGATAGTAATTGCCGGGATGAAAGAAAAAGGCCGGCTTCAGCAGATCGAAAAGAAGATTAATAAAAAATTTACATTTACACACGTCCCACCGGGTAAAGAGATCTGCGCGAAACAACTTTTATATTTGATAGACCGCGTTGAAAAGGTTGAAGTTGATTATTCCCAAATCGACCCGATGCTGCCGGATATCTACAGAAAGCTTGAATGGCTTGACCGTGAAGAGCTTATCAAAAAATTTGTATCGGTTGAATTCAATAGATTTTTAGATTACTACAAAAACTCTCCCGACCTGAACATACCATCGGAACATCGAAGCACCGGTAAATCGAGGGGAAACGTTTCCGGCTTCACAAGATTTTTTATTAACCTCGGCAGAATGGATGAATTGAGACCGAATACCTTAATGGGATTGATAAACGAATACACCGGCATAAAAGATATCGAGATTGGAAAAATAGAACTACTCAAGAATTTTTCTTTCTTTGAAGTTGATTCGGAATTTACAGAAACTGTTATGAATGCATTCAGGGACAAAAGTTATAAAAAAAGAAAGATAACGCTCGAAGTTGCCGAATCGAAAGGACGGGATGGCGGAAGGGAGCGCAGTGGAAGAGGGCGATCCGACCGTGGAGAGAGCAGACGTTTCGACCGCGGCGATAGAAGAAGTTCAGGGTTCGGCGAAAAAAGAAGAGAGCCACGATTTGAATCGAAAGAAAAAAGATTTAAAGAAAAAGATTCTAAAGAGCGGGATTGGAAACGTGAAAAACCAGAAAGGAAAAGGGAAGTGACTTCGTGGGATAAAAAGAAGAGTACCGGGAAAAAACCATGGGAATTCGAACGTGCCGGCAGAGATAAAAAACCTAAGTCCAGGTAATTATTAATCCAATAATTATTCAATCCTTTGACCAGTTGTAACCCGTTTCATCATTGTATAATCTTGAACTTGCCGAAAGATTATCAGTGTGCTATTCCTTTTATTTATTTATTCTTTTTCTTTCAGTAGTTTTGCACAACTATAAATTCTATCAACACATCAGTAAGAAAACGGAGTAGAAACAATCATGAAAAAAGGGATACTCATTATGCTGGCAATGATGTTAAGCATGGCATCCGCACAAACAATCAAATCACCAAACGGAAAGCTAACCCTCAAATTTCAGCTAACAAGCGAGGGCACGCCCACATATGAATTGATGCTCGGCAAAAAAAGTGTAATTGAAACAAGCCGCCTCGGCATTGAAGTAAAGAATGGGAACGGTTTTACGGAAGGATTTGAAATTTCAAAAGTTGATACAACTCTTGTTGATGAAACATGGCAGCCGGTCTGGGGCGAAGTAAAAGAAATTGTAAACAATTACCACGAACTCGCTGTAACATTAACACTGTCATCGGAAAAAAATAGATATGTAGTAATCCGCTTCCGGCTTTTTGATGACGGGCTCGGTTTCCGGTATGAATTTCCTTTGCAAGAGAATTTAAACTACTTTATTATATCTAACGAGCTTACCGAATTTAATCTTGCCGGCGATCATAAAGCATTCTGGATGCCGGGCGATTACGATACAAATGAATATTTCTACACAACAACAAAACTAAGCGAGGTTGATGCAACATTTGGTGTTAACGTTAATGAAATTACTGCAAAAACTGTAATTGGAAAAAATGCCGTACAAACTCCGCTTATGATGAAAACAGCAGACGGGTTATACATCAACATTCACGAAGCTGCATTGGTAAATTACCCGGCTATGAATCTTGTGATTGATCAAAAAACATTTGTGCTTACTTCACATCTTGTACCCGATGCCGTTGGCAACAAGGCATATATGCAGACACCGCATAACACACCGTGGCGTACGGTTATTGTCTGTGAAAGAGCTGAAGACATTCTTGCATCAAAATTAATTTTGAATTTGAACGAACCATCAAAGATTGAAAACACAAGCTGGATTAAACCAACAAAGTATATCGGGATCTGGTGGGAAATGCATGTAGGTACTGCTTCGTGGAGTTATGCTGATGTTAGAAATGTAAAATTGGATTTGACCGATTGGAAAAATTTAACACCAAACGGAAGACACGGCGCTACAACCGAACGCACAAAATTTTATATCGACTTTGCTGCTAAGCAAGGTTTTGATGCCGTACTCATTGAAGGTTGGAATATCGGGTGGGAAGATTGGTTCGGTCAATGGAAAGAAGAGGTTTTTGATTTCGTTACTCCGTACCCTGATTTTGATGTAGCAGAACTTCAAAAGTATGCGGAACAAAATGGCGTTAAGTTAATTATGCATCACGAAACATCTGCATCTGCAACTAACTATGAAAGAAGGATGGACGAAGCTTACCGGTTCATGAAAAAGTACGGGTACGACGCAGTTAAAACCGGTTATGTTGGAAGAATAATTCCACGCGGAGAATTTCACGACGGGCAATGGATGGTAAATCATTATGTGCATGTTGCGAAAGAAACCGCTAAAAATAAAATTATGCTTGACGCTCACGAGCCGGTACGCCCGACCGGGCTGCACAGAACATATCCGAACTGGCTTGCATGTGAAGCTGCACGCGGAAATGAATTCAACGCATGGAGTCAGGGCAATCCGCCGGAACATGAAACGATTCTTCCGTTTACACGCTTAATGGGCGGACCGATGGATTATACACCGGGAATTTTTGAAATCAAGATGAGTCATTATTACCCCGACAGAAAAGAACAGGTTCACACAACACTCGTTAAACAGCTTGCACTTTATGTTACAATGTATAGTCCTTTGCAGATGGCTGCCGATTATCCCGAAAATTATGAAAAACATCTTGATGCATTTCAATTCATCAAAGATGTAGCGGTTGATTGGGACGATACAAAAATTCTTGAAGCTGAACCCGGCGATTATATTACAATTGCACGCAAGGCAAAAGGGAAAGAAGAATGGTACCTCGGTTCTATAACGGACGAGAATGCACGCGAGACAAAAATTAAACTCAGCTTCTTGAATCCAAAACAATGGTATGTTGCGACTATTTATGCAGATGCAAAAGATGCACATTGGGAAAAAAATCCGATGGCGTACGAGGTTAAAAAATATTTGGTGAAAGACAAAACAGAATTGAAATTGAAACTTGCCGAAAGCGGCGGATGTGCTATTAGTTTCAAACCGGCTAGTGAAGAGGAAGTTAAATCGGTAAAGAAATATTGAACCGGCATGTTGTGTGAATTAATTTGTAAATCGTTAAAACGGTTTTCTTTCTATTCTTTTATCCATTAACGCCCAGTTTAAAAGTCTGTGTGAAATTATGTCAATGTGTTCGAACTCATCCCCCGACCCCTTCTCTTAAAAAGAGAAGGGGCTGTTTTAAAAGTCCCTCTCTTAGTTTAAAAGAGGGATTTAGGGTGATTTTGTTATTTGCACCAGATTTTCATACAACCTCTTAAGCCGGTGCTAATAAAAACGAGTTCAATTTATAAACTGTTTCAACAGTTTTTTATTCTAATTTTTTAATTCACACAACGGGTTTAGTTAATAATTATAAAAGGAAATAGATGAGTAAGTCATATAGAAAAATAAAAAAAGGTCTAGGAGAAGCAATAAAATTTATGGAAGGTAATTTAGCCGGCGCTAAAGTATTTCAGCCACAAACAATAGATGTAAAAAAATTGCGGACAGAAATTGGTATGACACAAGAAAAATTTGCTCTTGCATTTGGAATTAGTCTCCACACTCTTCGCCATTGGGAAAGAGGCGATCGTTCTCCTCAAGGTCCGGCATTAGTTCTACTCAATCTTATGGCAAAACAACCCGACACTGTAAATAGATTACTTTATCAATAATTCAAACAACATCTCTCAAACACCATAAGATAAAAGCGTTGCTATAACAACTAAATCTCGCTCAGAAGGATTCAAGGGATCAGCACCTCTTTTGAAGAATCTCAAACATTTATGTTACTCAATATACCGGTGATTTTTTGAAAATCATTTACCATATTCACTCCCGGCAATCCAACGAAAGGAAAAAAAGTGGACCGCAAGGAATTTTTAATAAATCTAACAAAGAGCACAGCATTTGTATGTACTTCATGTTACCTCGCCTCTTGTTACGGCGACGAAAACAACCCGGCTGCACCGCCGCAAAATGTTGATTTCACAATTGATATTTCTCAATCACCTTATTCCGCTCTGCAAAATGTCGGTGGATCGGTTTACAAAGACGGGCTCATTATTGCAAGGATAGGTACAAACACTTTCACTGCGCTATCACAAGTATGCACTCACCAGGGAACAACGGTACAGTATGAGCATAACCAGGGCAGAATGCATTGCCCGAATCACGGTTCAAATTTCAAAACTGACGGAACAGTTATCAACGGACCGGCGGCAAGTCCGTTGAAAAAATATAACACTTCCTTAAACGGAACAATGCTGAGAGTGTTTTCGTAATATTATTGTACATCACAACGTAGAGACGTTCCAATAGAAATTACGCAATTAAATGTAGGGCGAATCGCCCCATGTAACATCATTTGCTCTATATAAACAGTAGAAGAAATTTCAAAATTAAATATTGAACGAATCGGCGATTCGTTCTACAAAGCTCTCTCAAGTTCAAGCAGTCTTTTTTTACGCCAGACTTTACCGCCGTAACCGCGCAAGTCCCCGTCTTTGCCTATTACGCGGTGACACGGAATAATAACAGCAATACTATTGAACCCGTTTGCCGATGCAACAGCGCGTACTGCTTTTATATCGCCGATACGCTTTGCAAGCTCTTCGTAGCTGATCGTTTCACCGTAAGGAATATTCAACAGCTCGTTCCAAACTTTTTTCTGAAACTCTGTGCCGCTTATAACAAGAGGCAGCGAAAACTCTTTCAGTTTCCCTTCAAAATATTGTGCAACTTGTTCTTCTACTTTTTTTATCAACTTATGTTTTTGAATTACCGGTACAAGGTTGTGGATTTTTGTTATCCGTTTAATCTGTGTCTTTAACATACGTCTGTCTTCAAACTCAAGCATGTAAAGACCTTTATCGGTAACCCCGGCAAACATTGATCCCAGGGGGGTGTTGATTTTTTCTATCGATAGAAGATCTACCTCTTTACTTTTTAATGGTGCTTTGCCGGTAAGATTTTTCAACGCATCGATAAACCCGCTTAGAGATTCGTAACCGCTTGTGTAGGCAGTCGGAGTAACTTTTTCACCGTTGCCGATTTTATTCACCGCTTCACCCAATCTTTTTGTACGCATGTAAGTAATGAATGTTGTGTTGTAATTTTTCTTGAACCATCTTCTAACCCTATTCGGTTCAAATCCGAGTTTCTTAATATCATCGTCTTTCCATCTTTCGCCGGGTGAGCTTTCAACTCTATTTAATAATTCCGTTACCCACATCGGCGCCGTGCCGCTCAACTCTAGCGGATTGCAAATTTTACACGGTCTGTAGCCGGTATCGATTGCTTCTTCTGCAGATGAGAAAAATTCCACGTTCTCTGCTTTCGGTTTACGCGCCGTGCATGTCGGTCTGCAGAAGACGCCGGTTGTTTTGACTGCAACATAAAACACTCCTTCGTAAGAAGAATCTTTTTCCACGAGTGCTTTATACATTATTCCGTTTGAAGGTAATTCTCTAATCATCATGTGCAAGTTTAATAATAAGTACAAAATTAATCTTCCGAAAAATTGACAAGGAATTTTTTTGCTTTTCCCCGTTTCACGCTTGTCCGCCGAAGGAGGGTTTACCGGTTCACGCCAAAATTATTATGTTGACAAAAAATTTCGCACGAGTTAAATTTTGCACAGCTTTTTAGGAGTGTAGATGTTAACCATACTCCATATTCCTCCGCCCGAACCACCCCCACCCTTTAACAACCGCGCCTTGGGCAGATCAATTTAGTTGTAGGTTTAATAAGCATATATAGCTGCTAGGACATACACAATTTTAAATAGATAATGAAGGATTGGTATTCATCCGCCTAAGTGGATACCGCTACATGCATACTAGTTTGACGAAAGGCAAAGCTATGTTCTTTAACTAATAAATCAATGCAGTATAAGTAATAGTTATACCATTTTATATAGAATAAAGTCAAAACAATATACTCACATCGAGTAATTGAATATCCAATATATTAAAGGATTCTATTATGAATACACCAAAACTTTTCCTTGCGGCGGTTTTGATCGTCATCTCCTTCAACAGTTGTTTCAATAAAAACACTACTACTGATATTGAAGGATTATGGATAGCGACTGAAGTAACACCCTCTCAATTTGGAGATGCAGATGAAGTTGCTTTGCTAATAAACCGGGATAGTAATAAAATACTGACAGCCCGCGCCTTTTTCTCACGGAACAATAAGTTCAAAATGGAATGGAAGATTATTAATGTACAATATGATAGTATTGCAAGAAGACTTTCTGTGATTGATTCGGATTTAGATACTATAATATGCAGCCTGGATGCTAATAATGAAATTCTTGCAGTCCATTTACCGGACAAAACCGATGATCCAGTAGATTTTGTTCGGTCAGACAAAGATCTCACTAATTTATTTTACGCGCGTATTCCGAATGAAAATGGTAAAATAGTTTATAGTTATAATAAGCCGGAACAAATTGATGATTATTTATGGACAGATTCCATTTTCAAATGTGTAAAAGATTCAACTGCGTTTTACAAGCTGATGGATCGGATTATTCAACAAAAATCCGGACGGCTGGAATCCATATTAATCATCAAAGACGAGAAACTTATACTTGAAGAATATTTTTTCGGCTATAATAGAACGAAGCTTCATCGCATTAACTCATGCACCAAAAGTGTTACATCTTTGCTGTTAGGAATAACTTTGAACCGTAATAAATTAAGCAAAGTCGATCAATCGATCTTTAACTTTTTTCCTCAATACGATTCTTATAAAACACCGGAAAAGGAAAAAATAACACTAAAACATGTTTTAACAATGACGGCTGGATTTAATGAGGAAGATGATTTTGAAGATCACGGACCGGATAATTTTGTTCGATATATACTTAATAGTCAAATGGATACAAATCCGGGAGAGAAATTTAGATACAGCGGTAAATGTTCAAATCTTCTCGGTGGTATCATTTATACACTTGAAAATAAGCAAGCCGATGAATTTGCAAAAGATGTTTTGTTCAACAAGCTGGGTATTTCGGAATTTGATTGGGAAAAAGAAAATGGTGTACTTCCTTGTGACGCTGGTCTTCAATTGTATCCGAGAGATATGGCTAAAATTGGTTTGCTGGTTTTAAATAATGGTTATTGGAATGGTGAACAAATTGTCCCCAAAGTATGGATAGAGGCATCAACAAAACCATATGTAGCCGAAAGCGATTTCTTCGATTATGGCTATCAATGGTGGTACAGATCAAAACGCAATAAAAGCTGGTGGAATGATCCGGTTCGTGGGAGTAAATCCGAACACGACATGTTCTTAGCGCTCGGTGCCGGTGGGCAGTATATTATGGTTATTAGAGATCTGAATATGGTCATAGTAACTACGTCATCCGATTATAATAAAGATGGTATGGATCATCAAAAAGTACCAATGGTTATAGAAGAAATTGTTCCACTTTTTGAGGATTCAAATTTGTAAAACATAAAAACAATCAATAGCTCTGTTTGAAATTAAGTTTATCACAAGCCGATTAAAGGAAAATTAAATGGTAAAGTATGAATTCCATGAAACAACGCGGATGTTAGCAGTTCATGGTTCAGAGCTTGCATCTTTCTATAGGAGAGCAAGTGCTTTTATTCTTGACATAGCTTTTGCAGCCGGTTTATTTTCTATGATCATATCCCTGGTTGAACCATTGTTGATTAAGCAAGGGTGGATTCATAGTAAGTATGAAATTGTCTTTGCGCTTAATATGAATTGGTACAGCATTGTTTGGACTATACTATACTTTGGACTGGCAGTTTATTTTGGAAACGGAAAGTCACCAGGTAAATGGATTTTGGGTATTCGTATTATTTCTTTAACGCATGAAAGAATTTCATTTTGGCATAGCATTGAACGTGCCCTCGGGTACGGTTATTCATTCCTGGAACTATGTTTTGGTTTCATTCAATATTTCATCTATCCCAACAGAAGAACTTTACATGATCGTATTGCCGAAACGATTGTGATCCGTGAAAATAAAAAAAGACTTTCATTATGAACTTAGAAGAAACTCATTGGCTGTCGAGAACCATTTCTCGACAGAATTCGCATTGGTAGTATGGACGGCGGACAAGTAAATAAAAATTGTTGCAACTATTTGGCATTGCTATTCTGGGCTGCCGGTTAGCGTACAATATTTTTTTATTTACTTTTCCCTATTGGAAAGATAGAAATCGTTAGTCATAAAGGTATATAAGATGAAAACAATATGTAATCTTTCAATTAAATCATTAGTATGGTTACTTATTTATTTAAACTCGTCAGTCTTATTACATTCCCAAGAATTAAATAAATTGAAACTGCTTGATGAGTATGTCAGTATCAAAATGGAAAGAGATAAGATTCCGGGTTTATCTGTCTGTTTAGTAAAAGATGATAAAATTATTTGGGCAAAGGGATACGGGTGGGCAAACACAGAGAGAAAAATACCAATGACCATAGGCTCTGTGCTTGGAATTGCATCTATTTCAAAATTAATAACAGCAACTGCAATTATGCAGTTATACGAACAAGGATTAATAGATATATATAGCCCAATGAATAAATATCTTCCTTTTAAAATTCAGCATCCGAATTACCCTAGTGATGAATTAACCATTGCACAAATATTAAATCATACTTCGTCAATAAGTAATGGTCCTTCTTTATGGAGGACCTATTCTTGTCTTGAAACTGAAATTAGTTTAGGAGAATGGACAAGAGACTACTTTATTTCTGGAGGAAAATATTATAATAGCGATGGTAATTTTGGTAGATTCAAACCTGGCGAGGGATTTCAGTATTCAAATGCCGGTTACGGGCTGCTTTCTTTTCTGGTAGAATTTGTCTCCGGAAAATCTTTTAATGATTATTGCAGAGATAATATTTTTAAACCATTAGAAATGACCAATTCCTCATTCAATGTTTTAGATTTAGATGAAAAAGATTTTGCAACTATGTATTCATATGGATATGGATGGGATCTTGAAAAGGATTTAATTCAAAAGGATATTGATCGCAAAAAGATAATTCAATCGGACTATTTTTTCCCTCTTTGTAATTACACTTCTCCAACCTTTGCTGCCGGAGGACTTTACACGAGTGCTGAGCAGTTATCGAAATTCTTAATTACAATTATGAATGGTGGTACTTATAAAGATCACCAGATTATAAGTAAGAAAAGTATTGATAGAATATTCAGCCAAAGTGTTCCTTCAACATATTTACCCGGCCAGTTTGCAGCTTTCGGGCTCGGCGGATACGCTATGAAACTATCAAATGGTGAATCTGTCTGGGGACACACCGGAGCCGACCCCGGACTATCTACATATATGCTCTTTAATCCTGAAATTAAAATGGGTGCCATTGTACTTGCAAATCGTTTTGTTGATATAAGAGATTTAATAGAATGGTTGTTTGCCGAAGGATTCTCAGAATTCAATGACAAACCAATTGAAAAATTCAATAGAAATTGGGAACAGTATTCAAACAAAAAAGCAAAACATAAAATTGATATTGTTGTCGAGTCAAATTATTTACCGGGAGGTTCACAATTATATATAATAGGTAATCATAGATTTCTTGGACAATGGATCAGAACCGGTATTCCATTGTTACCTCAAAAAGATGGAACCTGGTTAAGATCTTTTTCCTTTCCCGATTCAACAAAATTAGAATTTAAAATTACACGCGGCTCATGGGAGACCGAGGCAGTTAATTCCGATGGCACAATTCCGCCGAATTTTTCTTTAACTGTTGAAAAAGATACCATACTGAAAATTAAAATTGAAGATTGGAAAGACCTGGTTCAAAATTAAAATAAAATATTTTTTAAAGTCAGGAGAGAATTATGAAGGTATTAGAATTTCTCGTATTGATTATTTTTTTCAACTTCCTTTTTATTGGATGCCAAAATAATCCTGATCAAAATAATGGATCTTCCGACAAAAATAAGGGACAGCATTATATCTCAATTGATGGACTATGGCGAGTAACACCAGAGACAGCAATAAAATTTCCACACGGAACTCTTGAGCCGGCAATCCAAATAAGCGGTGATGCTTTTGGTAAACTAACAGTACGGGGCTGTTTTCTTTGGGATCATCGCTTCTACGACTATTGGGAAATTGATAGTATTCAATTTATAGATTCTACAAATCAATTGGTGCTTGTTGATAAAGAGGGCAGTACATACAGAGGATTAGTTGATCAAAAGAAAGAAAGTATACAGGGGATTGCTTACTCCTGGGGTGGAGACCCTGATACCAATAAACTTGATTTTATACGCGAAGAAGAAATTGATGTAAACAAATTATTTATTCCTTACCCTCCCGGTCCAGATAGAAGTGTGAAATACACTTATCAGCAACCTGAACAAATTGATGAATATTTGAATACTGCTTCGATATTCAATTTTGTAGAGGACACAACTGCTTTCTACAATTTGATTGAAAGAATAATCAAACAAGAATTCGGTCGCCTTGAATCTTTTTTAATTATCAAAGATCAGCAACTAATCCTTGATGAATATTTTTACGGCTACGATAGAACTCAACTTCATCACATCCATTCATGCACAAAGAGTATAACTTCTCTGCTTTTAGGAATATCATTGGAACGTCATAATAAACTTAATGTTAATCAACCGGTTTTTAATTTTTTCCCGCAATTTGTAATAACTCCATAGAAATGTCATAGATACGACTCGATAGAAATGTCAGTAAA
>DYJK01000034.1:0-1469 GCA_020723165.1 Melioribacter roseus
TTAAGCTCAAGGGTTCAATCTCTTTATAAAATTTCTGATGGAATGATATAAAGTGCTCAAAGTAAGATAAGTCTCGTGAATTATCTGGATTGAACAATGTAAAAATCACCCCTTTGTTTTTTCTTGCGACCCGTGAAGTTGATTGAATATATTCAGCAATATTTCTTGGCATACCATTTACCAGCATTACACCTAATCTTTGAACATCAAGTCCGACAGAAATCATATTTGTAGCAAGCACTAAATCAATAGCTCTGGAATTTTCAATATCATTTTCGAACTGAATATTTAATCTGTCTAAAGTTTCTTTAATTCGTTCACTTGATATTCTGCTTGTTAATTCTTGTGCGAATTTCAATCGCCTATAATTTGCAGACGTAGAATTCAGTAATCTATTATGTAGTTGTTTTAGTGTACTATCTCTTAACTCAGAACCGATTTTATTTGCCATTTTTCCAACATCTTTCAAACTGTTGAAATAAGAAACCACTGTCCAGAAATTATCAGCATTCTTTCTAATTTGTTCGTCAACATTTTGCCATACATCAAGGCGTGAATATAACATAGCTGCCAATATTTTTAACTGGGTCATAGTAAAGTTTTTTCCCGTCGGCATTATACCGATATATCGCCGCAATGAATGTTCTTCTGTACGAGAGAAGAAATTATTTTTTGTATCCAGAGCAAACGGAGGGAATACTGAAATTTGTCTTCCATATAACCTTTTAACTTGGTTCTCAGCGTTTTTTGAAGTTGCTGTTGAAGCAATAATTTTTGGTACGATACCATTTTTCTCACATAATGATTGGATTACATTTTCATATAAACCGGCTATACTTCCCAATGGACCACTTATTAAATGAAGCTCATCTTGTATTACAAGTTCTGGCGGAATGTAATCATTGTGTTGATTGAATAGTCTTATTCCTTCTGGGCGCCAAGCAAGCATTGCAAATTTATCAACTGTACCAAAAAGCAAGGTTGGTGGTTTATTATAAATATCTTCATCTACTAAGACAATGGGGAAACCATTTTTTTGTTCTGAAAAATCGCATTGTGGGTTATGACAATAAACTTTTATACCTTGGTTCAAATAATCTGCTCGAATGCTAATTTTATATCTTTGGTCATCTTTGTTTGATTTGGTTATTGTCTTTGTATTACACCATTGACAACTGTTAACTTGGAATATATTATTTGCTCGGTCTCCATCGTTTAAGCGAACTAAAATTCTATTTAAGGAATCTTTGGCTTTGTCAACTGAATTAGGAATTGTAGATGCTCCAACCCAAAAGCCAATAGTAATTTCTTCATCACCAAGTATGGATTTATTTTCTCTTCTTATTTTTTCACAAGCCAATATCACTTTTGAAGCTCTTTCAAATTGTTGTGCTGTCAACAATCTTAAAGTGTAACGTATGATTGCATTTACTCCAAAACCTTTTTCCTTATAAACTAATCTTCTGTAA